>JAAYBR010000107.1 GCA_012730045.1 Candidatus Hydrogenedentota bacterium
CCCCTACATGCGTGGACCCGGGCCCACACAACAGCACGGGAATCCCCGCCCGTAGCGGCACCTCCTGCGGCGCCCCTACATGCGTGGACCCGGGCCCACACAACAGCACGGGAATCCCCGCCCGTAGCGGCACCTCCTGCGGCGCCCCTGCATGCGTGGACCCGGGCCCACACAACAGCACGGGAATCCCCGCCCGTAGGGGCGCCGCTTGCCGCGCCCTCTTCCTTCGCCTATCCGACGGCACCGCCCATGTGCGCCTACTTCGGGGGCATCTGGCTGGTGAACCGGTACGCGCCGGAGGCGACTTCGCAGCGGAAGAGGCCGCCGTCCACCACGGGCGCGGTGACGCCGGGCTGGGTCTCGGCGGGGAGGCCGCTTTCGAGGACCGTGCCGAGGCCGGCCGCCGGGAGGATGACGGTGGCCGTGGTGTTCGGGGGCACGTCCAGCTCGTAGGTCAGGGCGTTCTCCTCGACGCGCCACGCGCTGGCGATCTTTCCGTAGCCCGTGGCGAGGGAGGCGTCCACCCGCTGGAGCCCGCTCTCGACACCGGGGGCGGCAATGAAGTGTTTGTAGCCGGGGGCCTTCTCGTCGTCGCGGATGCCGCCGAGGCCCTCGGTGAACCACAGGCCGACGGAGATCATGGTGTTGTGGATCTGCGAGTTGTCGCCGTCCCACTCCTCCCAGATGGTCGTCGCGCCGTTCTTGATCATGTTGCCGTAGCTGGGGAAGTCGTCCTTGGTGTGCATGAGGGCCAGCAGGTCGTTCCGGCGGCTTTCGATGAGGAGCTTGGTCATGTAATAGTTGCCGTGCATGCCCGTGTTCAGGTGGCCGTTCCGGGTGACCGTGATGTCCTTTTCCAGGGCGGCCATGACCTTCGGGGCGAGCTCCGGCGGCGTGACGCCGAAGTGCAGCGGCATGGCGAGGTAGGTCTGCTCGCCGTTCGCGTAGGTCTCCCCGTCGGGGTTGAGGAACTCCGCATGGATCTTCGCCGAGAGGGCCGCGGCCTTCGCCTCGTAGGCCTCCGCCTGCGCCGTGTCGCCGAGGATGCGGCCGGCCTTGCCCGCGATCTGGAGGCAGTGGACGAGGTACAGGTTGTTGAAAAAGAGGGTGGACCGGTCGTCCACGCGGTCCTTGCCCTGCTTGCGTCCCGGCGGCACCCAGTCGCCGAGGAAGTTCCACTCGGGGCTGCCCGCGCAGCCGATGCCGATGTAGGGCGAGAGGACGCCGTCCTTCATCTTGGTGTCAATGAAGGCGAGCCAGTTTTTCATGACGGGCCAGCCGAGTTCGAGGGGGCGCGTGTCGCCGTAGGTGAGGTAGACCTGCCACGGCATGGTGACGCAGAAGCCGCTCCAGACGGGGCCGCCGCCCGCGTCCTGGGAGTAGGGGGCCGTGTAGGGCACGTCGCCCTCGGCGTTCTGGGCGTCGCGCCAGTCGGCGGCCCACTTTGCGTAGAAGGCGTTCGTGCGGAAGGCCAGCATGCCCATTTCCATGGAGGTGCCCGAGTCGCCGCCGTAGCCGAGGCGCTCGCGGTGGGGGCAGTCCACGGTGTAGCCGCCGAGGCTCAGGCACTTGTAGGTCCAGCACATCATGGCGTGGATGTCGTTCAGCAGCGCGTTGTCGCAGGAGAAGGTTGCGCTTGCCTCGTAGTCCACCGTGATGAGCCGCCCCTTGATCTCGGCGGGCTTCGGCGCGCGCGGCAGGCCCTTCACGATGGCGTAACGGAACGCCGCGTAGTTGAAGCGGTTGCGGAAGCGCTCGCCGCCGCCGCCCCGCGCCACATACTCGCTGTGCTGGCTGTAGATCTGGAACTTGCCGTCGGGAAAGCGCTTGTCGGCGAAGTCCATGGTCACCTTCGCGCCCTTGGGCGTCTCCTCCGGCAGCACCAGCTCAAACCAGCCGGTGTAGTTGCGGCCCATGTCCACGAGGAAACCGTCGTCCAGCGGCTCCACGGACAGCGGCGTGATCTCATCCTGCAGCCGGTTCGGCTCCATCATCTGCGCGGCGATCACCGGCGTCGGCGGGTGGTGGACCGCCGCGGGCTTCCAGTCCGCGTCGTCGAGGTCCGGCGAAGCCCATCCGGGCAGGTTCTTCTCCGCCTCCACCAGCTCGCCGCCGTAGCTGCCGCTGGTCATCTTCCCCAGCGGCGTGATGTGGCTGGGGCGGACCTTCCACGACGCGTCGGTGACGACGGTCAGCGGGTCCGCGCCGTCAAACGCGAGGGAGAACTCCGCCTTGACCAGGGGGCCGGCGGTGCCGACGTTCTTCAGCACGCCGAGGGACCAGCCGCGGCCGAGCCACAGGCCGATGCAGTTCGCCCCCTCGGTGAGGTACGGCGTGATGTCGTGGGTGACGTAGAGGCCGCGCTTGCCGTAGTCCGACACCGCCGGGGCCAGCACGTCCTCGCCCACCTTCTTGCCGTTGATGAACAGCTCGTAGTAGCCCAGGGCGCAGACGTATGCCGTCGCATGGGCGGGCGCCTTCGGGAGAGTCACGGTCTTCCGCAGCCAGGGCAGGGCCCCCTCGTTGTCCACGAACCAGTCCGCGCCGATCCACTCGCCGGACCATTCGGCCGCCGACAGCGGGCCCACGGTGAACGACGCCGGGTCGCTCCACGGCGACGCCGTCCCGGCCTGGTCCCACACGCGCACCTTCCACCAGCAGCGCGCGCCCCTGGCCAGCGGCGCGCCGCCGTAGGGCACCCACTGCGACTGGTCCGAGGCCACCTGGCCCGAGTCCCACAGGGGGGCGCTGTCCGCGGCCAGCGCCTCCGGCGCGTCCGCGACAAAGACCTGGTACGCCGACTGCGCGAGGCCGCGCGGCCCCGGCGCGAGGGCCCACGAGAGGCGCGGCTGGGGCCGGTCAATGCCGAGCGGGTTCACGAGCCCCTCGCAGCGGAGCTGCCCCGGCGCGTCCGGCGCCGCCGCCGCCGGGGAACACCATGCCGCCGCGCACACCACGCCCGCGGCCACCGCAAACAAGCCGTTCCATCCACGCATCGCAGGGACTCCTTCTGGTAGGTCCCGCTATGGTAGCGGAAAACCGCGCGCCGTTCCATAGCGGCCGGACGGGCGGCGTCGCCGGACAGCACGCTGTGGGACGCGGGGCCGTGCCGGGAACGAGATCGCGTCGCTTCGCTGCTAAGAAAGTACTTCTCCGGAGTTTTCCACAATGAGCTGGCAACCCATTCTTGTGGCTTGTCTTGCGAGATTTTTGAGCAACCGCTCCTGGTACTGCCGTTCGTATTCCTCCTGTC
>JAAYBR010000108.1 GCA_012730045.1 Candidatus Hydrogenedentota bacterium
ATGGGGAGGGCTGGTGCCTACCTTGCCTTTCCTTTGCGCCGTTGCGCCTTTGCGTTAAAGCCTCTTTAACGCCAAGACGCAAAGACGCCAAGGCGCGGGAGGAGGGCGCAGCAAGCGGCGCCCCTACGGCTCCACGCTCTGGACGCTTGCGGAAGCCCCGGCCATTCCCCTGTAGGGGCGCTGCTTGCCGCGCCCTGAGCGCACACGAAGGCCCCCGCTTGTCCGGCGGCCAGGCTCAGACGCGCTCGACGTAGGCGCCGGTGCGGGTGTCCACCTTGATGGTGTCGCCCTCGTTGATGAAGAGGGGCACTTGGACGACCGCGCCGGTCTCGAGGGTGGCGGGCTTGGTGGCGCCGGAGGACCGGTCGCCCTGGACCCCGGGGTCGGACTTGGTGATGGTGAGCACCACGTGGGAGGGAACCTTCACCGAGATGACCTTCTCGCGGTGGAACATGAGCGTGGCGTTGGTGTTTTCCTTCATCCACTTCGCGATGTCGCCCACGACGCCCGGATTCACCGCGAGCTGCTCGAAGGTGTCGTTGTCCATGAAGTGGAACAGGTCGCCGTCGTTGTAGAGGAACTGCCAGGGCTGCTCCTCGAGGCGGGCCTCGTCGAACTTCTCGCCGGAGCGGAAGGTGCGCTCGAGCACGCGCCCCGTCAGGACGTTCTTGAACCGGGTGCGGACGAAGGCCCCGCCCTTGCCGGGCTTGACGTGCTGGAACTCGACGATTTCCATGAGGTCGTTGTCCATTTCGACGACCAGTCCGTTTCTGAAGTCGGCTGTTGAGATCATGGGCGGATTACCTGTAGCTCCTTGGGCAGTTTGTTCAACACGTCGCACCCCTGCGGGGTGACGACCACGAGGTCTTCAATGCGCACGCCGCCCCGGCCGGGCAGATAGATGCCGGGCTCCACCGTCACGGCCATGCCGGGGGCGAGCACAGTGGTCGAATGCTGGTTCAGCCGGGGAAATTCATGGATTTCGAGGCCGACGCCGTGCCCGGTGCCATGCCCGAACCGGGCACCGTACCCGGCCCGTTCGATGACGTCCCGGCAGGCCCGGTCCACCGCCGCGGCGCCCGCGCCGGGCCGCACCGCGGCCAGTCCGGCGAGCTGCGCCTCCAGCACGCGGGCGTAGATGTCCTCGAACCACGCGCCGGGAATATTACCGAAAACGGCGGTGCGAGTCAAGTCGGAGCAGTATCCGTCCACGATGCAGCCGCAGTCCACCAGCACGATGTCCCCCCGTTTCAGGGGGGTGTCGCCGGGCTTTCCGTGGGGCAGCGAGCTGCGCGCGCCGAAGAGGACCGTGGTGTCGAAGGAGGCCTTCTGCGCGCCCCGTTTGCGGAACTCATGCTCCAGCAGCGCGGCGACGGCCCCCTCGGTGACGCCCTCCCGCAGTCGGCGGAAGGCCGTGGCCAGCGCGGCCTCGGCGATGTCGGTGGCCCGGCGCATCCGGGCGACCTCGTCGGCGTCCTTGACGGCGCGCAGGGGGTCCAGAAGCCCGGGGGCGGCGCGGAGCCGCCCCCCGGCGAAGGCTTTCCGCAGGCGCCCGTGGGTGGAGACGCTGATCCGGTCCGGCTCGAAGAGGGCCGACGCGCAGCCCGCCTCCGCGAGCAGGGCGCCGGCGGCGGTTTCGAGGCCGCCGGTGACCTCGCGCACGCGGCACCCCTTCGCCTGCGTCTTTGCCTGCTCGGTGTAGCGGAAGTCGCAGAGGAGCACGGCCGCGCGCGGTGTCACCACGACGGCGGAGGCGCTCCCGTGGAAGCCCGTGAGGTATTCGTTCACCGGCGGGTCCAGGCTGACGAAACCGTCGGCGCGCCGCTGGGCGACGAGCCCGCGCAGGGCCGCGATGCGGTGTTTCATGGCGTCTCCCGTTGTCTTGTTGGGGTTCAGGGCAGCCCCTGTCCCCACCGCCGCTGCTCCAGCTCCTTGGTTTCGCGTTGGACGGTCTCCGCCCGGGCCTCGTTCTCGGCGGCCTCGGCGTCGCGTCCGGCGGCGCGCAGAAGCGTTGCGGACTCGCGCAGGGCCCAGGCGAGTCCATGCCCGTACTGGGGGATGATCGGACTCAGGCGGCGGGCCCGCCCGTGTTCCGCGAGCACCTCCAGCACCGTCTCCAGCCGCGGCGTGGCGTCGTCGTTCATGGCGAGGTGGAAGAGCGCCTCGGCGCGGGCGCGGGCCATTTCGGCGCTGTGGGGGGCCAGTTCCGTGACACGGTCCGCCCAGTGCCGGTAGCGCACCAGCCAGTCGGGGCGCTGGGGGAGCCAGTCCTTGCCCAGGTGCGGAGTCCGCACGACCAGGCCGTAGCACCGGAGCAGGTGGTAGGCCAGCTGCTGGTTGTGGGGCCAGCGCGCGGCCTCCGCCTCCAGCCAGGCGATCTGCGCCAGCATCCCCTTCAGCCCGCAGACCCTCGCCCTGAAATACCGGTCCATCAGCAGCACCGCGTCCAGGCCGGGCACCTCGTCCGGCGGCAGCCGCCGGTAGGACCCCTGCACCCCGGGCACGGGCCCGTAGAAGTCCCCCGTCTCCGCCCACGCGCGGATGTCGGGGTTCAGGGTCAGGGCGTCCACCAGCCGCATCTGCACCGGCTTCTTTTCGTACGGCTTGTCCGTGATAATCGCGTCTATCACCCCCCCCACTTCCGCCAGGCAGCGCCCCGCCGTCTGGTACATCCGCATCAGCTCCTTGTCGTCGCCCACATTCACGAAGCTCATGCGCCCGAGGCTCAGCTCCTGAAGGTAGACGCGCGACGCGACCCCCAGCGCCCCCGCCATGACCACCAGCAGCGCGACGGCCGCAGCCCGGCGGACCCCGGCCGGAAGGGACAGGGCGCCCGCCGCGCCGGGGCCGGCAAAGAGCATTCCCGCCACCACGAAAAAGGGCATGGCGAGGGAGGCGTTGGAGAAATGGATGTCAATGCCCGCGTGGAGGCAGAAGGCCGCCGCCGCCGCCAGGAGGCCCAGGGCCAGCCCCCGTTCCGCCGCGTCCGGCGCACGAACCACCCGCCGCACGGCGAACACGGCCAGCACGGCCATAAAGGCGAGAAAGAGCAGCCCCCCCGCCACGCCCGTCTCGACAAAGGGCTGGAGGAAGGCGTTGTGCGCCTCGCGCACGTCTCCCGCCCCGAGATACTGGTACTGCGGGTAGGCGGCATGGAAGTTGCCCAGCCCCACGCCCAGGAGCGGGTTGGCCGCGAAGATTTTCGCCGCCACATTCCAATACGTGAGCCGGATTTTGAAGGACGAGGTGTCCCGCAGGTCCTCCACCCCCAGGGAAACCCCCTCGTTCACGATGGAGGGAGACGCCGGCGCCGCCGTTTCCTGGGCCTGGATTCCCGGTCCCGCGAGCAGCCAGGCCGCCCCGCCCACCGCCACAATCCCCGCCGCCGCCCGCGCGGCCCGGCGCATCCCCGGGCGAAGCCCGCGGCGCTGCGCGAACATCAGCGCGGCGGTGGCCAGCCCCGCGGCGGCCAGGGCGACCATCGCCCCGCGGGTGTAGGTCATCCAGAGGGCGGTCAGCGAAACGGCCAGCAGCACGGGCAGCGCCCACAGGGCGGCCCGCCGCAGGGCGTGGAACAGGCCGCCGCGCAATGCCGCGCGGTGGACCAGCACCCCGGGCCCGGCCCCCGCCAGGGCGGCCATCACCGCGAAAACCGGCAGGGTCGCGTACCAGGCGGGGGAGGGAACGAAGACGGAGCGGAAGTGGAGCGTGAACAGGGCCTGGCCCGCCACGGCGGCCCAGACTGCCAGGGCCGCACCCAGAGCCATCCACCGCCCCGCGCCCGGCCCGGTGTCGCGCCGGCGGCGCCACGCGTCCGCCCACCCGGAAACCATCAGGGGAATGCCGAGGAGCAGGAAGCCCGCCAGGCTGTTGGGGAAGAGCAGGGTGCCGAAGGCGCGGCTCCGGTTGAGGCGGCGGGCGAGCTCCGGCGTGATGGTGTCGGTGTTGAAGTACTGCCGGAGCACCTCGGGGTTCAGCACGGCCTTGCGCGCCTCGGGCAGGAGATAGTGGAAATGCAGGATGGCGTACCACGCCTCCAGAAAGACCGCCGCCAGCAGCGCGCCGACCACCAGCCGCCGCGCGGCGGGGCTCCCCGCGCAGTTCGCCGACAGCAGGAAGAGCAGCAGGTAACTCAGCCAGAGCAGGAGCTGGCGCGCCGTGTTGTCCACCTGCCAGGTGGTCCACAGCCCCAGGGCCGCCACGGCGACAAAGCCCGCCAGCGGCGCGGCGGCCGCCGCCCCCCGCCACGCCCCCCCGCGGAGGGCCGAGCGCACGAGCCAGAACGCGGCCACGGTGAAGATGCCGGCGATGAAATACAGGTTGGCCACGGGGTAGGTGTAGCCGTCAATCCACGGGCGGAACAGGAGCAGCAGGGCGAGGCCCGCCGAGGGGTGGACGATGCCCGCCATGACCACGGCGCCGAGCCCCCAGACCACCGCGGCGAGGCCGAAATCGCCGGGGGGAATCATCTGGGGATTGTAGACGCCGACCCATCCGGCCAGCATGGTCCTGACGGGGCCGAGCAGGTTGAAGGCGGCGGCCACGAAGAGCAGGAGGCCCAGGGAGACCACGCACCCCGCCATCACCGCCGCCGTGTGGGGGGAGGCGAAGTCCTCCGGCCATTCCGCCCGCCAGTTCCACACCGCGCCGGAGGTCTTTGCCGCGCCCGGCGCGGGGGCCGTCTTCTGGGTCATAGGTCCCCCCTCCCGTTGTCGCCCGCCTTCATCAGCAGCACGATGAGCATGAACACCCCCGCCGACTGGGCGAGGATGATGAAGGTGCCGTGGGTGTCCAGACGGGGCAGCAGCGCGCCGCCCAGCCCGACCACGGCGGCCACAAAATAGATGAACCACACGGCGGAGGACTTGCTCATGCCCGCCTTCACGAGACGGTGCGAGAAGTGCCGCTTGTCGCCCAGGAAAATCGAATCGCCGCAGCGCCAGCGGATCCAGATTACGCTGAAGGTGTCGAACAGCGGCACGCTGAGCGCCAGCAGCGGCGCGGCCACGGCCACCCGCGACCCGGCCCCCTCCACGTGGAAGGTGCCCACCACGGAGATGGTCGCCAGGAAGTAGCCGTTGAACATGGCGCCGCAGTCGCCCATGAAGATGCGGGCCGGCGGCAGGTTGTGCCACAGGAACCCGCCCACGGCGCCCATGAACACCACCAGGAGGATGCGCGCCATGCGCTCGTCCGCGAAGGGCTGGATGCACAGGTAGAAGGTGGCCGCGGAAATCACCGCCACCCCCCCGCTCAGGCCGTCCATGTTGTCCAGGAGGTTCATGCTGTTGATCACCAGCACCACCCAGAACAGCGTGACCGCGGAGGAGGTGAAGGGGTCGGTGAAGAAGAACAGCTCGATCCGCATGCCCGACCCGACGAGGACCAGCCCCACCGCGATCTGGCCCAGCAGCTTCATCTTCGGCGAGAGCACGTGCAGGTCGTCTATCACGCCCAGCACGAAGATCATCACCCCGCCCGTGAGAATCCCCGCCATCTTCCAGCCGCCGTCCTCGCCGAGGAAGCCAAACAGCTCGCGCTCCACATAGCCCCGCCCGAAGCGGTGCGACAAATACACCGCCGCCAGGTGCCCCAGCACGACGAGGTAGAAGGTCAGCACGATGGCCGCGCCGCCCATCAGGGGCATCGGCTCCACGTGGATCTTGCGGCCCGCCGGGTGGTCCAGCAGGTCCCAGCGCAGGGCCAGCCGCCGCGCCACCGCCGTCAGCGCCAGCGACAGCGCCAGCGACAGCGCCAGGAAATAGCCGTGCAGCAGGTATTCGTTCACCGTCACGTCCGGGTGCTCTCCAGGGCGCGCAGGTACTCCTCGTACTCCGCGCGCGCCACGTTGCGCGCGTCAAACTCGCGGCGGACCCGCTCCCGCGCGAAGGCGCCCAGCGCCTCCCGCCGCGCGGGATCCGCCAGCAGGGCGTTCACCGCCTCCGCCAGCGCCGCCGGGTCGCGGGGGGGCACGTTCACGCCCGTTTCCCCGTCGAGGTTCGCATACTCTACACCCGTTCCGAGTTTTGTGGCCACCACGGGCCGCCCGCAGGCGTGCGCCTCCAGGATGGAAATGCCGAAGGCCTCGCTCCGCTCCACCGAGGGAAACGCGAACACGGCGCACGCGTGCAGGTGCGCCACGAGATCGTCGTGCCCCAGCGGCCCGGGAAACACGGCGTCCACGCCGAGCTGCGCCGCCTGCGCCCGCGCCGCCTCCCGCTCCGGCCCGTCCCCCGCGACCACCACCCGCGCGCGGATGGCCTTCGCCGCCTCCAGCAGCACGGGCAGGCCCTTGTAGTACCGGTGCCTGCCCGAGAACAGCACAAAGTCGCCGCCGTGTTCCGCGCGCAGCGCCGCCACCCGCGCCGGGTCCGGCGCGTCAAACTCCTCCGGCAGGATGCCCAGCGGCACCACCCGGCACCGCTCCGGAATCTCCCGAAGGACCGGCGACGTCTCCAGATACCGCTGCGACGTCGGAAGCACCACCGCCGCCCGCCGCAGAAACCGCATCAGCGCGGGGCGGTAAAAGCGCATCGCCGACGCCTGCCGCACCACGTCGCTGTGGTACCGCGCCACGATGACCCCGCGCGGCGGCGCGATGAGGCACGACAGCTCCGCCGTCGGGTTCGGCACATGCACCACCACCACGTCCGCGCCGCTTTGGCGGATGCGCCAGGGGAAACTGGGCGCCGCCGGCGCGCCCTGCACCCGGCCCCACTCCCCCGCCTCCGTCACCCGCGTGCCGTCGCGGTCCACCATCCGCGAGCGCGGCCCCCCGCTGCACGTCAGCGCCTCCACCTCCGCCCACGCGCGCTGAAAACGGCACATGAGCGCCATGTGCCGTTCAATGCCCCCGCGCACCGGCGGGTCGAAATCCTTGTAGACGTGGAGAATCTTCACCTGTTCCGTCCGGCCCGCAGCCCCGCGCGGGCCGGACCAGTGTCGCAGAACCGCCCCCGCCATGGCAAGACGCCCATGGACCGCATGGACGAGATGGACGATGTGGACAGAACGGCCCGGAGCGCGCGTTCCTAGGGGAAACTGTTTACAATCTGGGAAATGGGGGTATAATGGCGGGATGCAGGCCGGGCAGGGGACGCGGCGCGTCTCCAGCCGGGCAGAACATGGGAGAATGCCCGATGAACCAGGAAACGCGTCTCCGCAGTTTCCGGGGACGGTTCTCCGTCCTCACGGCGGGGGCGGCCTGTCTGGCCGCCGCGCTGCTGACCGGGTGCCCGACGGGCACCGCCTACGGCCCCCTGAGCAACTCGGACCTCCGCCTGTTCCAGAGCCGCTATGTGTACGGCGTGTCCGGCGAGGCCACGGACGTGGCGGCGGCGGACTTCAACGGCGACAACATCCCGGACCTGGCGGCGATCAACAACGACCAGCAGAACGTGTCAGTGCTCCTGTCGGAGGGGGCAACGAAGTATGTGAAGGCCAAGGACTACGACCTGGGGGACACGCCGAGCGCCCTGGCCGTGGGCGACACCAACGGCGACGGGCGCCCGGACATCCTGGTCTGCAACGAGACCTTTGGCCAGGTGACCGTGCTCACGTCGCGGGGCGACGGCGAGTTCAACGAGCCGGCGCTGTGGGAGCTGCCCGCGGGCGCGACGCCGCGCGGTCTGGCGGTGGCGGACGTCAACGGCGACGGGCTGCCGGACATTGTCACGGCGAACGCCGGCCTGAACTCAGTTTCGGTGCTGCTGGGGACGGCGGAGGGCGGGTTTGAGGCGGCGCGCTCCTTCCCCGCGGGAACCGGCCCCCGCTGGGTGATCGCCGCGGACCTGACCGGGGACGGCCAGACGGACGTCCTCAGCGTCAACCGCGACTCCAACGACCTCTCGCTCTTTATGCGGTCGGGGGCCAACCTGAACAACGCGGTGTCCCTGCGGTGCGGCCTGGCGCCGCGCATGGCGGCGGCGGGCGACCTGAACGGCGACGGGCTGCCGGACCTGGTGGTGTCGAACACGGGCACCAACGACCTCTCGGTGCTGCTGGGACAGGGCGGGGGCGCCTTCGCGGCGGAACGCCGCGTGGCCCTTGGCAAGCCGCCGACGCGCCTTTCCCTGGGCGATTTCGACCGCGACGGCCGCCTGGACGCCGCCGCGCTGCTCTTCGACTCGGCCGACACCGGGTCGCTGGGCGTGGTGGCGGTGCTGTTGGGCGACGGCGCGGGCGGCTTCGCCGCGCCGCTCTTCTTCGGGTCGGGCTGGCAGTCCTTCGGCCTGTGCGCCGCCGACATGGACCTGGACGGCGCCCCGGACCTCGTCACGGCGGACACCTCCATGAAGGCCGTGGCGCTGCTTCGCGGGCGCGGCGACGGCACCTTCGAGAGCGACCGGCGCTTCGCCACGGGCGTGGTCCCCTCGGCGGGCGTGACGGGCGACTTCAACGGCGACGGCCACACCGACGTGCTGGTGGCGAACGCCGGCGGCGGGTCGCTGGTGTTCATGGCGGGCGACGGCGCGGGCCGTTTCACCGCGCAGCCCGCGCCCGTGCCCGTGGGCGGCATCCCCATCGCCCTGGCCGCCGCGGACCTCAACGACGACGACGCGCCCGACGTGGTGGTGTCCCTCAAGGGGCAGAAGACCGCCCTGCTCCTGCTCGGCTCCGAAACGGGGCAGTTTGTCGCGGGGCCCGCGGTCAACCTGCTGCCCGACGGGTCGGCGTACCTGCCCATCTCGTATTCGCTCACCCTGGGCGACGTGAACAACGACGGGCGGCCGGACCTGCTCTCGGCGAACAGCGGGGCCGACAGTGTCAGCGTGGCCCTGGGCCGCGGCGACGGCACCTTCGCCGCCCCGGCGGAGATGCGCAACATCAGCTACCCCCTCCGCGCGGGTCTGGCCGACCTCGACCGCGACGGCACCCCCGACATCATCGCCACCAGCTCGCGCGACCCGGAGCAGTCGTCGGACCAGGCGGAGCCGCGCATTGTCCGGCTGCTGGGCATCGGCGACGGCACCTTCAACACGGAAAGCATGCTCCGCGTGGCCACGGGTTCCTATCCGGCGGACCTGGCCCTCGGCGACCCCAACGGCGACGGGCGGACCGACGCCGTGACCGCGCACCCCGGCAGCGACGGCGTCTACATCGCCGCGGGCGCCCAGGGCGGCCGCCTGGCCAAGGGCGAGAAGCTCGGCGTCGGCGACCTCCCCGTCGCCGTGCTCCTGCCCGACGTGAACGCCGACGGCAAGGCGGACATCCTCACCACCCACGCCGCGGGCTACGCCGTGGTGCGGATCAGCCGCGGCGCAGGCCGCTACGACGCGTCCCGCCACTTCCTCACCGGCGACACCGCGCTGGTGAGCTTCTACCAGGACGTGAACGGCGACCAGATCCCCGATTTCATCACCCTCAACCGCGGCACCTCGGACCTCTCCGTGCTCCTCGGCCAGCGGTAGGTCCCGCATCCCTGCGGAAGATTTTCAACGCAGAGACGCGGAGAACGCGGAGGGCGCGGAGAGTCAGATCAGGCTGTTCACGATGCGCTTGACGCCGTCCACCAGCAGGGGTTCGTGGAAGTTGATATTCAGCCCCAGCCGGACTCCTGTGAGCCGCAGATACGTGAGCGTCTTGGCGTGGTCCTTCTTGGTCATCTCCTCCTTCGCCTTCACATCAACAATCACAAGACCTTCGACAATCAGGTCCAGCCTCAGATCGGTGGAGAGTTTCACGCCCTTGTAGGCAATGGGAACCGCTTTCTGGCGTTCAAATGCCATGCCGCGTAGGTGCAACTCATGGCACAGCGCCTCCTCATAAACCCCTTCAAGCAGTCCCGGCCCCAGCGCGCGATGAACCTCAATCGCCGCACCAATGACGCGCTCGGAAACCTCATTCTCCCGCATGCCTTCCCCTCCGCGGTCTTTGCGCTCTCTGCGTCTCTGCGTTGAATCTTATTTCCCGCCGAAGACCTCGCGGAGGGCGTCGAGGTAGCCGGTGCCGTTCTTGGTGTCGGGCTCCAGGTAGCTGCCCTCGGTCCACTCGTTCCAGGCGTTGATGGTGAGGATGCGGCGGTCGGCGGGCTGGGTGTCGAGGAAGGCGCGGGCGCGGATGAGGGCCTCCTTGAACGCCGCCGGGGTGTTCCCCACAACCACGGGGGTGTAGGGGTAGCCGCGGTTCTCGAAGACGTCGGACTGGGTGGTGCGCGGCGACGAGTCCCAGCCCATGCTCACGTTGGGGTAGTAGGGCACGGGCCACCGCTTGACGAAGTCGGGCCAGAGGGCGGCGGACTTCTCCATCCACGGCGCGTACTCCGCCGCCGGGAAGCCCTCGGGCACCACGTGGTGGATCCAGCAGTAGGAGGTGACGGAGTCCATGCCGAGTTTGCCGAGCAGCTCCTCGGGGTTCTTCACCGTCCGCTCGTTCGGCAGCACCTGCACCCCCCACATGACGGCGTTCAGGTGGAGCTCGCCGACGCCGGCCTTCCGGGCGCGGTCGCGGAAGTCGTCGAGCGCGGCGCGGGTCGCCTCCACGCCGCCGAGCCCCTGGATGAGCGTCATCAGCTCGTAGACGGAGAAGTAGGGCTTGCCGTCAACGCGCCAGTAGTTGGGCTGGGAGAAGTAGGTCTGGATGATGTGATCCGTGGCCTTCACGAAGGTCTCCCGCGTGACCGGGCCGGGGTGCAGGGTCTCGGGCTTCACGCCGGCCTTCGCGGGAAAAATCTCGATCCAGTCGTGGTTGGCCCACATGAGGGCGAACTTGATCCGGTCGCGGTTGGGCGCCTTGAGAAGCCCCTTCTCCAGCCCGTCGCCGATGAAGAGCCCGGTGTCGTGCCAGTACCAGTCGTAGAGGAACACGTCCACGCCGCTGTCGGCGGCGGCGTCTATCTTCCGCGCCATGACGGCGGGGTCCGACTCGTCCTCGTAGCCCCAGGCGGGCACCTTGGGCTGGTCGTGGCCGGGGAAGCGCGGCGTGGCCGCCTTCGCCAGGTTCCACTCGGTCCAGTCCCTCCCGTAGCGTTCGCTGTACACGGGGTTCGGATGGTAGCTGGGGAAGTAGTAGGCGGCGACCTCGTAGGCCTGGGCGGACAGGGCGCAGGCGCCCGCAAGCATCAGGACGGACCAGTTAATGGCGTTCTTCATTTGAGCAGCTCCTTGGGCAGTCGGAATTCAACGTCCTCCTCGACCAGCGTGCGCTCCTCGACCTCGCAGGGGCCCAGCGCGCGCGCATACTCGATGACCTCGGCGACCAGCCGCTCGGGCACGGACGCGCCCGAGGTCAGCAGCAGGCTCTCCACGCCGTCCAGCCACTCCGGCCGGATGGCGCCCGCGTCCGGGATGAGGTGGGCGGGCTTGCCCATGCCGCGGGCGATGTCGCGCAGGCGCTTGGAGTTGGCGCTTTCGGCGTCGCCGACGACCAGCACGAGGTCGGCCTCCGGCGAGAGGGCGACCACGGCGGCCTGGCGGTTGGACGTGGCGTAGCAGATGTCCTCGCGCGGCGGGGCCTGGATCTCCGGGAAGCGGCGTTTGAGGACCTCCACGATGGCGCGGCAGTCCTCCACGCTGAGCGTGGTCTGGGTGATGTAGGCGGTGTTGGCGGGGTCGGGCACGGCGACGCGCCCGGCCTCCTCCAGCGTCTGCACGAGGAGGATGTGGCCCGGCGCCCAGCCCATGGTGCCCACGGTCTCGTCGTGGCCCGCCTCGCCCACGAGGATGACGGTGCGGCCCTTTTCCGAGAAGCGGCGCGCCTCGTTGTGGACCTTTTCCACGAGGGGGCAGGTGGCGTCAATGACGTTCAGGCCGCGGCGTTTCGCGTGGGCCCAGCGGTCGGGGCCGACGCCGTGGGCGCTGAAGAGCACCAGCCCGCCCTCGGGCACCTCGTCCAGGTCGCGCACGAAGACCGCGCCCTTGCCCCGCAGCTCCTCCACCACGTGCGCGTTGTGGACGATGTGGTTGAGCACGTGCACCGGCGCGCCGTGGCGCTCCAGGGCCTGCTCCACGCTGCGGATGGCGCGGTCCACGCCCGCGCAGAACCCGCGCGGCCTCGCAACGACTATCTTCATGCGCTTCTCCCGGGGTTTGCGGAATCCCGCTCCGGCCGGTCAGGCCCGCGCTTCGTCGCGCAGGGCCAGCAGCCCCTTCATGACGTCGAAGAGGCTGTCCTGGTGGCCGCGCACGCCGAAGCTGTCATGCAGGCGCCGGTACAGGCCGAAGAGCCGGTCGTAGACGGCGGCGTTCTCCGGGATGGGGGTGTAGACCTTGTCGTCCATCCGGACCATGGCGTCCGCCGCCGCCTCAAAGTCCGCGTGGCCGCCCGCAACCGGTCCGGCGACGACCGCGCCGGCCATGGCCGCGCCGAGGGCGCAGGTCTGGCTGCTGGCGGAGACCTCCAGGGGCCGGTTGAGGACGTCGGCGTAAATCTGCATGAGCAGGGCGTTCTTGCCCGAGATGCCGCCGCAGTTGACCACGCGGTCCACGGCGACGCCGTACTCGATGAAGCGCTCCATGATGACGCGCGCGCCGAAGGCGGTGGCCTCGATGAGCGCGCGGTAGACCTCCTCGGGCTTCGTGTGAAGGGTCATGCCGACGAGGCCGCCCGTGAGCCGCTGGTCCACCAGCACGGTGCGGTTGCCGTTGTGCCAATCGAGGGCGAGCAGGCCCGACGCGCCGGGCTTCATGGCCCTCGCCTTCGCCGTGAGGGTCTCGTGGGAGTCGCCCTCCGGGCGCATGCCGCCGACAAACCAGTTGAAGATGTCGCCCACGGCGGACTGGCCCGCCTCGAGGCCGAAGCATCCGGGCAGGATGGACCCGGGCACGATGCCGCAGAGGCCGGGGATGTCCTTCGTCATGGGGGCGACCATCATGTCGCAGCAGGAGGTGCCGATGATCTTCACCAGCACGCCGGGGCGGATGCCCGAGCCGACCGCGCCCAGGTGCGCGTCGAAGGCGCCCATGGCCACCGGGATGTCCGCGTGCAGGCCGAGGCGCTGCGCCCAGCCCACCGTCAGCAGGCCCGCGCGGTCGCCCACGTCATACGCCGTGTCGGGCAGGGTCTTGCGGATGCGGGCCAGCGCGGGGTCCAGCGCCCCGACGAACTCCGCGTCCGGATAGCCGCCCCACGACGGGTTGAACATGGCCTTGTGCCCCGCCGCGCAGACGCAGCGCTTGAGCTGGGCCGGGTTGTCCGTCCCGGTGAGGAGGCCCGTCATCCAGTCGGCGTGCTCCACCCAGGAGTGCGCGGCCTGGAAGACCTCCGGGGCCGCCCGCTTCATCTTGAGCAGCTTGGACCAGAACCACTCGGAGGAGTAGGCCCCGCCGCACTTCAGCAGGTACTGCGGGCGCGTCTCCGCCGCCAGCGCCGTGATCTCCGCCGCCTCCGCGTGGCCCGTGTGGTCCTTCCAGAGCCAGGCCATCGCGGCGGGGTTGTCCTCAAACTCCGGCTGGAACGCCAGCGGCACGCCCTGCGCGTCCACGGGCAGGGGCGTCGAGCCCGTCGTGTCCACGCCGATGCCGATCACCTGCTCCGGGGAGAAGTCCCCGCGCTCCGCGGCCTGCGCGAGCACGTCGCGCACCACCGCCACCGTGCCGTCCAGATAGTCCTTCGGGTGCTGCCGCGCCAGGTCGGGGTTCCGGTCGTCCAGAATCACGCCCCGGTCCCCCGTGGGGTAGTCGAACACGCTGGTGGCGACCTCCTCGCCCGTGGCCGCGGCCACCAGCAGCGCCCGCACCGAGTTCGTCCCGAAATCCAGCCCGATGGTGTACCGCTCGCTCATGGTGTCTCTTCCCTTCGGTTGCCGCCGCGCTCCGCCGCGCCGCGAAAAGCGCGCCCATTATACCCAAAACCGAAACGGCACGCGTGCGGTGAACAACCGCAGCCCGTCCAGTGCCCCCTATTTGAACGTCACCTTGAGCGTCCGGATCTCGAAGGGGGTCACCTGCAGCCGGACGGTCCCGTCGGGGGCGACGGGCACGGGGGTGTCGTTCTCCTCCATGAGGTCGCATTCGTGGGCGGTCTTCGGCGTGCGGCAGAAGCGGAGGTCGGCGGGGCCGCGCGCGCCGTGGGCTTCGTGGAACCGCACGATGACCGCGTTGCCGTCCTCGGCCTTCTTCACCGTGTCCACGACGATGTTCGCCTGCGCGGCGGCGACGAAGGACGCCGCGGCGGGCAGCGCGGGCTTGACAGCGCCGGACCGCGCCGGAAGGGGCAGTGCGAAGGCGGGCCGGTTGAGCAGCAGGCCCTCGGCCTGTGTCGCGCCGCGCCAGTCGCCCGTGTGGGGCAGCAGCGCGTAGGTGAACTCGTGGTAGCCCTCGTCGGCGTGGGGGTCGGGGTCCACGGGGGCGCGCAGGAGCGACAGCCGCAGCACATTGCCGCGCACGTCGTGGCCGTACTTGCAGTCGTTGAGCAGGCTGACGCCGTAGCCCGCCTCGGACAGGTCGGCCCAGTGGTGGGCCGTCACCTCGAAGCGCGCGCGGTCGGCGTCGGTGTTCTCGTGCGTGGGCCGCTCGACGGCGGCAAACTGGATGTCGAACGTCGCGCGAGGGGTGAGGATGTCCACGGGGAACGCGGCCTTGAGCAGGGCGCGCTTCTCGTGCCAGTCCACGCGGTTGACCACGTCCACGCGCGCGGACCCCGCGCGCAGGCGGATCTCCTGCTCGAAGCGGCTGTGCGCCGTGCGCCGCACCACGCGCACCGCCGCGCGCAGCGGCCCGTTCTCCACCACCTCGACAGACTCCGCCGGGCCCGGCTCCCACATGGTCCGCTCGAAGTTGTACTCGATATCCCACGCGTCGTTCGCGCCGGGGCGGTCGTCGAAAAGTTGGAGCACGTTGCCCTTCTGCCCGGGGGCCAGCGCCTCGCGCCCCGCCACCTTATCATAGACGCTGGTGAAACGCCCGCGGGCGTCCAGCCGCACGCGCACCAGGCCGTTCTCCAGCAGGCGCGGCGTGGCCTTCACGCGGTCGGCGGGTTTCGCCTTCGACGCGCCCGGCGCGACATGGAACACCGCGTGGCCCAGGGGCGGCAGGCCGTCCGGAAGGAACACCGCCTCGTTCTCCCCCGTGCGCTGGACGGGCCCCAGGTCGCGGCCCGCCGCGTCCTCCAGATGGCACGGCCCCTCCGGCAGCAGCGCCCGCACCGTCACCAGGTCGCACCCGGGCACGGGCGCGGGGTTCCACACGGCCAGCGTCAGCGCGCCCGCGGGCGGCGTACCGGGATCCATGCGCGCGGCGAGGAAGGACGCGGCGCGCTGGAGCACGCCCTCGGCCAGGCCGCGCAGCTCCTTGTAGTTCAGCCCGGCGTCGAAGTAGACCTCGCCGATGGACGACCCCGGCAGGATGTCGTGGAACTGGTGCGTCAGGAGGATGCGCCACGCGGCCAGCAGGGTCTCCTGCTCGTATTCGCCGCCGTGGAGCAGCGCCCACGCGGAGAGCAGCTCCGCGCGGTGCAGCAGCCCCTCGCATTTCCGGTTGTTCCGCTTCGTGCGGCCCTGGGTCGTCTGGCAGCCCCGGTGCAGCTCCAGGTACAGCTCGCCGTTCCACACGGGCAGCGCCGCGTCGGGCGCGGAGGCCCGCATCCGGTCGAAGCAGTCGTCGGTGCGCCCGAAATCGCAGCGCGGCACGCCGGTGATGTTCTTCAGCCGCCGCCCGTACTCCAGCATGCGCGGCGACGGCCCGCCGCCTCCGTCGCCCCAGCCGAAGGAGAACGGCGCCTCGTCCAACAGGTCCTTCTGCGGGAACTGCTCCCACTGGTCGCGGAGCTGCCCCGGCACGGGGTCGCCGTTGTAGTTCAGCGGCGGCACCACAGCGCGAATGCGCGACCCGTCGGGCCCCTGCCAGAGGAAGCAGCCGTGGGGGAAGCGCGTGTAGCGGTTCCAGCCGAGCTTGATGGTGTGGAAGGTGTCCATCTGCGCCTTGCAGAGGATCTGCGGCAGGGACCACGGAAACCCAAAGGCGTCGGGCAGCCACGCAATGTGCGTGCGCTTGCCGAACTCCCGCTCGAAGAAGCGGTTGCCGTAGACAAACTGGCGCACGAGCGCCTCGCCGCACGGCATCTGGCTGTCCTGCTCCACCCACGGCGCGCCGCACAGCTCCCAGCGCCCCTCCTTCACCCGCCGCTTGATCCCCCGCCAAAGGTCGGGGAAGTTTTCCTTCACGAACTGGTAGAGCGCGGGCTGGCTCGCCGAGAAATGGTATTCCGGATACTGCTCCATGAGCCGCAGCACCGTGGAGAAGGTGCGCCCCACCTTGCGCCGCGTCTCGCGCAGGGGCCACAGCCACGCCGTGTCAATGTGCGAGTGGCCGATGAGCGTCAGCCGGCCCGCGTGCGGCGCGGCGGGGAACTCCTTCAGCCCCTTTTGCAGCCGCGCGCGCGCCGCCGCCAGCGACGCCGCGAACTCCGGGCCGTCGCGGCGCTGGAGGTCCACCGCGTGCACCGTCTCCGTGAGGAGCCGCATCATGCGCTTCCACACCGTCGAGTCCGCGGGCAGCTCCTCCAGCAGGTCCAGGCAGACCCGCGCGTCCCAGTGGAAATCCCACACCGCCCTGTCCATCACCGCGAGGTCCGCCTGCGCGAAGACATGCGTCGCGTCGAAGCGCGTGCTCGGGCACGCCTCCAGCAGAATCTCGTAGCGCGCCCCCGCCTGCGCCTTCTCCGCGAGGACCATGAACGGATGGTGCCGGTCAATGCCCTGGTGCGGTTTGCCGTTCACATACGCCAGCGCCTCGCCCGACTCCTCATGGCCCGGGAGGCCGGGGATGTCCGTGTACGCGCACGGGTTCAGCAGCGCCACCACCCGCCGTCCCGCGAATTCCGGCGGCACCACCGCCGTCATGCGGAACCACGTCGTCTGGTCCAGCCCGCCCCAGCGCTCCATCACCTGGAACGCGCGCCAGCCCTTCTCCGGCACCCGGTCCGGACCCAGGTCCATCCCCGTCACACAGCACCACAGCTCGCCGACAGGCCGCCGGGCCGCGAACACGCCGCCCCACAACTCCTCCAGCCGCGCCCGCACCTGAAGCCGCTCCGTTTCCCAGTCGCCGTGAAACACCGCCATGAGCCGCACGCCTTTCGTGTTAAGGAAGGAAACGCCCCGGAACCGGGGCCGCGCAGATTATAAGAAACCCCCGCGCGGGAAACCAACGCGGGGGAAAAGCGCACGGCAAGCCAGCCCAAGTCCGACCTGTCCGACCTGTCCGACCCGTCAGACCTGTCCGACCCGTCAGACCGGCGCGGCCCATCGGACCGATCCGACGGATCCGACCGATCGGTCCGATGGAAGCCCGGCGCCCGGGCGGTCAGCCCGTGGCCGGCCTGGGGTCCGCCGCCGCCGCGGCGGTGAAAAAATCCACCAGCGCGGCGAGGAGCGCATCGTCCGACATTCCCGCACGGGGCTCTTCGCCGTCCATCAGGGCGGCCAGCGGGGTTGTGTCCACCCGGGCAAAGGGGGCGTCCAGCTCGCACCGGCCCACGCTCCCAAGGAACCGTTCGACGGCGTCCGCCGGAATCCCGGCGGGCCAGAGGGCCTCATGCTCCTTCAGGAACGCAAGGAGCGGCAGCAGACGCGGGAACCGGGGGTGCCGCGCCCCGTCCTCCCCGATCTCGGCGAACAGGACCACCAGCTCGGCCAGGCCCAGGAGCACCTGGCGGGCGGTGGGCGCTTCGGGCGCCGCTTCCGGCGGCGCGGCCTTCCTGCGGCGGAGGAACGTGGGCACGCTCCCGAATATCCCGTTTGCGTCCGGCATGGGCAGCCTCTCCATGAAAATGCGGGGCGGGGCAAAGGACTCCATCATCATCGGCGCGGGGATGCAGCGGTCCACGGAGAAGTAGGCGCCGGGGTCGCTGTCCTCGGGCATGCCGGTGACGACGGCGCGGGTCTCGGGTAGGACCCCCGGCCGGTCGTCCGCGCGCTTCACGACGGACACGAGAGACAGGGCGCGGCTGGCGAGGCCGTATTCCCCACCGAGCGCCTCCAGCCGCCGCGTGAGGCGCTGGGACTTCCGCGAATCCGTGTCCGCGTCCCCGAAGAGGGCGTCCGTGTCCGTCACCAGCCGCGCGCCCTGCACCAGCTTGAGGGCCTCGCCCAGGGGGGACTCCCCCACCTGGACGGGGAGGTCGAAACCGCCGCCGTCCCAGGTGACGGACAGCGTTCCGTCCCCCGGCCCGTCGCACGCGCCGAACAGCACCCACGGCTGGCCCTCGCGGGCCGCGTCGGCGGGCTCGGGGAGCCATTCGGCCTTCTTCAGCCCCTTTGCCGCGCACCGGACGTTGGCCGCGAGCACCGCGCCAACGCCCCGGAACAGGGACAGCACGCCCGCCGCCACGTCCTCGCGGGGGCCGAGGAAACGCCCCACTCCGCCGCTCTCGCGGGCCAGCAGCGCCAGCATGCGGTCCTGGCTGGCGCTGCCGATGCCGAGACAGTGGACCCGCGCGCCGCACGCGCGGACCCGCGCCAGCAGGTCGTCGCCGCCGAAGACCTCGCCGTCCGTGACCAGCAGCAGGTCGCCGTCCTTTCCGATCATCTTCGCGGCGGCCCCCACGCCCGCGGCCAGCTCGGTGCCCCCCGCCGCCTCCACGGCCCCCACAAAGGCCCGCGCCGCCGACAGGTTCTTCGGCGTGGCCGGAAGCAGCTCCGGGCGGAACGGCCTCACCCGGCTCTCGAACAGCACAATGCCGAACCGGTCTTCCGGACGCAGGGTCTCAAGACACGCGCAGACCGCCGCCTTGGCCTGCTCCAGCCGGACCCCCTCCATGGACCCCGAGTGGTCCAGCAGAAAGACCACCCGCTTCTCCGTCCGCTCCGGGCGGCCGAAACAGGCCGAGGGCACGACCGCGGCAATGCGGCCCCGCCCCGCACCGTCCACCCCCGCGAAGACCGACGGCCGGTCGGCGGCCGCCCCCCGCGTCTCCAGCACCACGTCGCGGTTGGGCAGGTCGCCCGCCGTCGCCAGACGCACCCGCAGCCCGCCGTCCGCGCCCGCCCCCACCGACACGGGGTGCGAGGGGCAGACCAGCTCCGCGCCGTCGGGCGCGGCCACGTTCAGGTCGAAGGCCACACGGTGCAGGCCCTTGGCGTCGGCCTTCCAGCGGGGCAGCACCACGTCGCCGAACAGCTCCTCCGGCAGGGACATCTCCCCCGTGCCGTCGTCGGCGATGCCGCAGACGGCCTTCGCGTGGTAGCCCGGCGCCAGGGTGAAGGGGAAGCGGAACCGAAACCCGTCGTCGTGGAACTCGACCCCCGCCGCGATCTCCAGGAACACCGTCACCGTCTCGCCCGGGCGGATGTTCCCCACGTTCAGGTTGGTCACGCCGTCCTGGTAGGTCTGCGCCAGGGCCGACAGGCTGCCCCGCTCGATCCCGCGCTCGTAGGTCTCCCGCGCCTTCGCCGTCGGCCGCAGCTCCGACTCCGCCTCAAACCCGTCCCCCGTGATGCGGAACCGCCGCAGCGCCGCGTCGCGCGGCAGCGCGAAGGCGTAAATCATCTCCAGCGGCTTCTTCTCCTCCGACCGGAACACATGGCGCACCACCAGCCGCGCCCCCACCGGCAGCACCGTCCCCGTCAGCAGCAGGTCCTGCATGCCCAGTTTCACCGCGCCGCCCTTCGCGTACACCCCGAACCCGCTGATTTCACCCCCGTCATGCCTGGTCATCGTCTGAATCCTCCTGTGCGCCGGCGTTCACCTGCCGGCTGAACTCCTCTATCGCACGCCGCAGCGCGCGCAGGCGCCGCGGACCAAAACCCTCTTTCACCGACACCCGCACCCCCGGCGCGATGTCCAGCTCGCGCCACACCGCCCCCTCCGGGGCCGGGGATGGCTCCGCCCCCGCGCCCTCCAGCACGCGCCGGGCCTGCGAAAGCGTCAGCCCCCGCCGCTGCAGCGCCCGGATCTCCCCCAGACGCCGCAGATGCTCCGGACCATACGCCGCGTTGCGGCCCGCCCGCAGCGGCCCCGGCAGCAGCCCCTCGCTGATGTACAGCCGGATCGTCCGCGCCGGAACCCCCGAACGCTCCGCCAGTTCCGCCAGCCGCATTTCCTGTTGCTTCGCCATGGGTCGGCTCCTTGTGCCGGAGGGATTATACCGCCAAAATGCGACAGTGTCAAGTTTAGGCGCGGCCCGGTTTCGGTCGGACGTGTCGGACAGGTCGGACCTGTCAGACTTGTCGGACTTGTCGGACGGGGGGTGTTCTCCGGCGGCGGCGGCCGCTTCTTGACATTCCGGGGGGGGGCGGGGCCATGATGGGGGGGAACCGCCGAAGAGGCACAACACCAGGGAGACCCGGACGATGACAGACCGTGAGATGACCCGCAGGATGTTTCTGGGCGGCTTGGCGGCGGTGACGCCGGCGGCCATGATGGCGGCCCACGCCCAGGACGAGAAGAAGCCGAAGGACAAGCCGAAGGGCAAGGACGGCAAGAAGAAGGACTGGAAGGAGCTGTTCAACGGGAAGGACCTGACGGGCTGGACGCCCGAGGGCAAGGCCGCGTGGAAGGTGGAGGACGGCGTGCTGATCGGCACCCAGGGTCCGGGCAACGCCCCGGGCGACCTCTTCACCGTCGAGGAGTTCGCGGACTTCCGGCTGGTGGTGGAGTACAAACTGCAGTGGCCCGCCAACAGCGGGGTGTGGTTCCGCTACCAGAACCCGGAGACGTCCTACCAGGCGGACATGCTGGAGTACAAGGACCCCGAGGCGTATTCGGGCACCATCTACTGCCCCGGCCGCCTGTTCTTGTCGCGCAACCTGGACCCGAAGCTGGAGAAGAAGGACGACTGGAACACGATGAAGATCACGGCCAAGGGCGGCCACCTCGAAGTGGAGCTGAACGGCGTGAAGGTCGGCGACGTGGAGGACACCGCCATCGCCAAGGGCCGGATCGGCTTCCAGATCCACCCCGGCGACGAGTTCAAGGACATGAAACTCAGCGTCCGCAAGATGCGCCTGCTGGTCCTCTGATCCGCAGACGAAAGCAATTCAGGGCGCGGCTCCGATACCGGGGCCGCGCCCTTTCCTTTTTTTGTCCGCAGAGGACGCAGATTTGCGCAGAGGGGGGGAGTGGATCGCTCCGCGCGCGAAGGGGCCGAGAGGTGTCTCCCCCATTGCCGGAGAAACCGCCGCTGTTGCCGGTTTCCAAAGCGCCGAAGGCGCGGCACAAGATAGCCCGGGGCGTGAGCCCCGGGAAGGGGGAAACGATCATCTCCCACAGAGCGCCGAAGGCGCGGCACATGCGCGGAAGGCCTTTGTGCCGCCCCTTCGGGGCTCCGGGGAGGGGGGGGGCGGTTTCCCGGGGCTCACGCCCCGGGCTATTTTGTGGCGCGCTTTCAGCGCTTGGGAATGCCGCGCGCCGCGAACTCCCGTTGGAGTGCCTCCTGGCACACCGCCTCCAGAAACCCGCAGCCCAGCTCCGAATGGACCGCCATCGCCACGCCAATAATGGCATAGGTTTCCGGATCCCGCTGCTCTTTCCCATCTGCGCAAATCTGCGTCATCTGCGGATCACTCTTCCTCCAGGCCCTCCGCCGCCGCCCTTTCTTTTTTATGTCCGCAGCGGACGCAGATTTGCGCAGAGTGGGGGGGAGTGGATCGCTCCGCGCGCGAAGGGGCCGAGAGGTGTCTCCCCCATTGCCGGAGAAACCGCCGCTGTTGCCGGCTTCCAAAGCGCCGAAGGCGCGGCACAAGATAGCCCGGGGCGTGAGCCCCGGGAAGGGGGAAACGATCATCTCCCACAGAGCGCCGAAGGCGCGGCATATGCGCGGAAGGCCTTTGTGCCGCCCCTTCGGGGCTCCGGGGAGGGGGGGGCGGTTTCCCGGGGCTCACGCCCCGGGCTATTCTGTGGCGCGCTTTCAGCGCTTGGGAATGCCGCGCGCCGCGAACTCCCGTTGGAGCGCCTCCTGGTACACCGCCTCCAGAAACCCGCACCCCAGCTCGGAATGGACCGCCATCGCCGCGCCAATAATGGCATAGGTCTCCGGATCCCGCTGCTCGTTCCCATCTGCGCAAATCTGCGTCATCTGCGGATCCCTTTTGCCTTTCCCATCCGCGCGATCTGCGGATCACTCCTCCTCCAGTCCCTCCGCCAGCACCAGGTTCACGGTCCACCCGGCGGGCGCATTGACGGTGTGATGGATCTTCTTCCCGTTCCGGACCCAGGCGAGCTGGACGATGTCCGGGCCCACGGGCACCGCGCCCGCGCAGTGCTCCAGGGGCACGTCGGGGATGAGGATGTCCACGGTCTTGTTCACGGCGTCCACGCGGCGCAGGCCGAGGACGTCGCGGTAGAAGGTGACGGCCGCGTGGGACGCGAAGCCGTGGTTGAGGCTGGCGCTGTCCTGCACGTTCTCCCAGAGGGTCCCCGTGCGGTCGGCCATGTACTTGAGGTAGCCGATGGACTCGTCCATGATCTGCCGCGGGCGCCCGGCGCGGGACAGCAGCTCCATGCGGAGCATGTTGCCGATGAAGGAGTTGGCCGGGGGCACGGACGGATGCCCGCCCTGCTTCACGCGGTCGGGGCCGAATTCGTCGAGCAGCGCGCGCCACAGCTCCGCGTCGCGCTCCGGCGTGGCCACGCCGAAGTAGAAGGCGAAGTACTGGCAGACCTCCGTCGTGTTGTCCGTCACCGTGAGCGCGCCGTCCTTGCGGAGGGCGTTGTCGGAGTAGAACAGCCCGCCCTTGCAGGACTGTTTTCGGATGGTCTCGCGGAGGGCGGCGGCCTTGTCCCGCAGGTCGTCGCGGCCGTAGAGCCGCGCCGCCGTGTCCAGCATCCCCGCGTAGAGCATGTTGCTCGGGTAGTTGACGTCCTGCACAAAGTTGTTCGCCGCGGACCATTCGACAAAGACCCAGCTTTCCAGCTTCTCCAGCAGGCCGTCGGTGTTCTCAAAGGGCTTGAAGTAGTCCAGCAGCGCCATCACGCGCGGCTGGAGGGCGTCCACCAGCGCGCGGTCGCCGCTGCGGTCGAGGTATTCCCCGAGCTCCATGACGAACCACATGGCCCAGTTGGGGATGAACACGCCGTCGTTGTGGTCGGCGGGGTAGCACATGGGCAGCATGCCCTGGGGCAGGTGGGGGAAGGAGTCGGCGAGCAGGTAGTTCTCCAGGAAGACCCTCTCCACCCGCGTGTCACCGCTGAGCATCAGGGCCGTCCGCGACGTGAAGAAGGAGTCGCACAGCCACCCGGCGCGCTCGCGGTGGGGGCAGTCCATGAACACGTCCACGGCGTTCTGGGCGAAAGTTGTGCGGGCCGCCGCGAACAGCTCGTTGAGCCGCGGGTCGGAGGCCAGGAAGGAGGCGCGGGCCGTGTCGTCGTTCTGGTAGAGCCGCAGGCCGTAGTCGCCGATCTCCATGCCGCCGTCGGGAGAGTAGAACTTCATATAGCGCATGGTGTGCGCCTCGAAGCCCTCCAGCGCGTGGTCGCCCGGCTGCAGGTCAAAGGTCAGGGCGTTCACGCAGCCCAGCCGCTTCCAGTCCACATCGCCGTTGGTCAGGGCCTCGTCGAACAGCACATACAGCCGCGCCGGCCGGGCGCAGCGCACCTTCATGCGGGGGAACCCGCTCAGGTTGACGCCCAGGTCGGCGATGGCGAAGCTCCCGGCGTCCAGCCGGATCACCGCGCCCGCCTCGTCCTTCGGCTCGATCTTGCCCGTCTTCAGCCGCTGGAGGTCCATGGAGGGGACGGTTTCCAGCTCCTTCTCCGGGTATCCCCTGAGCTCCGGGCCGATGTTCACCAGGCTCCGGTCCTTCCAGTACTGCTTCGGCTCGTCGGGCCCCATGACGCCCCGCGCGCAGACCTTCCCCGCCGGGTGGACGGCGAACTGGGGATAGGGCACGCCCCGGGGCAGCAGGGGCCGCGGGGCCAGGGCGGCGCATTTCGCCGGGGCGAAGGCCGCGTCCGGGTCGGCGCGCCAGGCGAAGGTTTCGGGGGCCAGGCGCCACACCTCGATCTGGGGCCGCTGGAAACTGTACCGCTGGACCTTCTGCGCGCGCTCCTTGATGACCGTGCCGGGGAATCCGCCCGCGCCGTCGGCGCCGGTCCACGCGAGCGCCTTCTCCCCGGCCACCACCTCGGCCTGGAGGAACGACGGCTGGTCGAGGACGTAATAGCTGTTGGTGTTGTACCCGGCGACCTCCACGGCCACCACGTTGCGGCCCGCGCGCACGCGGCCCGCCAGGGGCCACGCGTCCACGCGGTACTGGCCGCGTCCCGCCCGCGCGGGGCCATAGCCCAGAAACTCGCCGTTGACGAAGCAGCGGTACAGCGTGCTGCCTGTGGCGCGCAGGGAGAGGTCCGCCGCCTGCGCCTGTTCGGCGGACAGGTCCAGCACGGCCCGGAAGCCCATTTGCAGGTTGATCTCCGTTTCGCGGCCCTCGGCCCAGACGGGAACGGCGGCGAGGAAGGCGGCGGGCTCCGCCGGGGCGGCGAGGGAAAGGCCTCCCAGCAGGACAACGAGCAGGGCGGACGGGGTCATGGGGATTCCTCCTGTGCGGAACGCGGGTTCCTGGTAACCGGGGCCTGTCGGGCCGTGCGGGATGGGCGCGGCGCGGGCGCAGTATACCCGAAACCCGAAATGCGGGGGAATGGCGAAAGTTGAAAAACCTGCGCGCGCATGCGGCCCCGGGGGGCACGGGGGATATATTCTTGACCTCCGGACGGGTGTTTGCGCCCGAAAAACCGCATATAAGTCCTGATTTCCCAGCGGGTTATGCAAAAGAGAAAAAAGTGCGGGCAAATGCTTGATTTCCGGGCGTAATTACTTTATCATTCGCCCTCCCAAACCGGAGGTGTGTCCAAAGGAGCGGGTGGGTAAACCCCCGCCGTGCGGGGTCATCCGTCGTCTGCGGCTCAGGCGGCGTACCTGCGCGGTTAGTCTGCGGCAACAAATCATAGGAGGGTTTATGAGTTGCAGAAGGGTAAACATCTACTGATCGACTGTCGTAACGTGGCCCGCGCCGTTTGTCTCGATGACAAAGGCATGATGAACGCGATGGCGCGTGCGGCCGAGCGGGCCGGGGCCACCGTGGTCTCCCAGATCCGGTACAAATTCGGCCAAGACTCCCCCCCTGGTTTCACCGCCGTCGTCATGCTCGACGAGAGCCATGTCTCCGCGCACACCTACGCGGACCTCGGGCTGATCGCGCTGGACGTCTTCACCTGCGGCTCCACCGAGCCCAGGGATGTCCTGCGCTACATCCGCGAGGAGCTCAATCTCGGCGATGTCACCATCAAGGAGTGTGGCCGGTTCCTGACGCACGAGGCGGAAACCGCCCCGGCGTACGAGCCCGAAGCCGTCCTGGTTTCGTGAGCCGCCGCCCCAACCGGAGCACCCTCTGAATGTCCACCCGCAACCTCCATGACGGGCGCGAAGACGGCCTCATGCCGTTGGAGAGCCTCGATTTGGCCCGCGTGAATTCCTTCGCCGGGCTGGTGCGCGCCATGGCCAAGACGGCCTTTGGCGGGCGCCAGCTCGGCGATGCCCTTGACGTGTTTCTCGCCATGGCCCGCGACCCCGGGTGCCGCGTCGTGCTCACCCTGTCCGGCGCCATGACCGTGGCCAAGCAGGGCCGCATCATCTGCGAGCTCATTGACCGCGGGCTGGTGCACGCCGTCGTGGCCACGGGCGCCCTCATGGCCCACGGCCTCACGGAGTCCATCGGCCTCACCCACTACGCCGTCAGCCCGGACGCCGACGACGCGGAGCTCTTCGAGAAGGGCTACAACCGCATCTACGACACCCTGGAGATGGAGTCGAACCTCAACGGCGTGTGCGAGCTCGTCGCCGGGGTGCTCGCCACCTACCAGCCCGAGGACGGCGTGTGGTCCTCCGGCCGCTTCTGCCGCGCCGTCGGCGAGGAGCTGGACCGGCTCGACCAGGGCCCCGGCATTCTCCGCAGCGCGTACCGCGCCGGGGTGCCCGTGTTCATCCCCGCCTTCACGGACAGCGAGATGGGGCTGGACTTCTCCACCTGGGCCATGTCCGCCGCCCTGCGGGCGAAGGGGCTGCTGGACTCCGGCAAGGCCCTCGACCCCGACGAGGTCTTCGTGGCCATCCCGCCCTACAACCCCTTCCTCGACCTCCAGGAGTACGCCCGGTTCATCGGCAGGGCCGAAACCCTGGGCATCTTCACCATCGGCGGCGGCGTCCCCCGCAACTGGGCCCAGCAGGTGGCCCCCTACTTCGACATCACCGCCGACCGCCTCGGCATCGGGCTGCCCGAGCCGCGCTTCAAGTACGGCCTGCGCATCTGCCCCGAGCCCGTGCAGTGGGGCGGCCTCTCCGGCTGCACCTACAGCGAGGGCGTGAGCTGGGGCAAGTTCATCGCCCCCGCCCAGGGCGGCCGCCACGCCGAGGTCCTCAGCGACGCCACCGTCGTCTGGCCCCTCCTCATGAAGGCCGCCTTCGAAGTCCTCGACGGGGAGAAGTAGCCCCGGTCGGGCGTCGGAGAGGCCCCACGTTCATGTCTTCGGCGGCGGAACTGTCTCTTGAGGGGGCAAGGGTTCGACGTCCGTCCGCAGGGCGCTTTTGGGGGTAATGTCCCTGAAGGGGACAAATGTGGGAAGCCGGAGGTGACCGAAGGGAACCTCCGGTGCGCGGGTCCGCGCGCTTCTGTCCGGAGGTTCCCTTCGGCCACCTCCGCCTGTTCCTATTCTTCCCCTCCGGGGAGGGAAGATGTGCACACACAGGAAAAGCCGTGTCTTCTTCTTCTTGCGCCCGGGCGAACCACACGCTCAGTCCGCATGCGAATACTCCCGGCACTCCGCCAGGGTCTCGTACATGGCGGCGAGGTTTTCGACGGGGATCTGGGCCTGGACGTTGTGGGTGGGGTTGAAGATGAAGCCGCCGCCGGGGCCGAAGATGCGGATGCGCTCGCGGACCTGGCGGCGCACGTCGTCGGGGGTGCCGAAGGGGAGCGCGCCCTGGGTGTCCACACCGCCGCCCCAAAAAGTGATGCGGTCGCCGTAGGTCGCCTTGAGGGTTTCGGGGTCCATGCCGGCGGCGGAGCACTGGACGGGGTTGAGGATGTCGAAGCCCGCGTCCACGAAGTCGTCGAGGAAGGCGGACACGGCCCCGCAGGAGTGGATGAAGGTCTTCCAGTTGGTGCGGGTGTGGACCCAGTCGTTGACCCGCCTGTGGAAGGGCTTGAAGAGGTCGCGGTAGGCCTGGGGGGAGATGAAGGGGCCGTGCTGGGTGCCGAAGTCGGTGCCCGTGACGAAGACCGCCGTGACCCTGTCGCCGACGGCCCGGTGGAGCTTCTCCCAGTTGGCCAGGGCAATGCCGCACTGGCGGTCGAAGATTTCCTGGACCAGATCAAAGCGCGCGGTGGTGCTCATGTACCACTCGGCGATGTCGCGGATGCCGCGCGGGTGCTTGAGCCAGGGCGCGGGCACGAGGGCGATGTCGCCGAAGGCGGTGCCGCCGAAGTTCGCCAGGATGGCGCGGCCCGTGGCGGCGAGGCGCTCGGCCCCGGCGCGGAAATGCTCCACGACCTCGTCGGACACGGGCTCGAACTCCTGGAGGTTGTCCTCCGCGCGCAGCGCGTCGTCGTCCAGCGGGTCCTGGCGCACGATGGTGTCGAAGTAGAAGCCGCCCTTGGGCAGGCGGCCGCTGGGGGGCGCGGAGGTGTCGCCCTCGGGGTACATGAGGATGTCGCCGTTGGGCTCGGGGTCCGTGGTGAACGCCTCCGGCACGAGGACGGGCGTGCCGTCGAAGAAGGTCCAGGCCTTCCACCCCTCGTTGCGGAAGCCGAACATGTTCGTGGGCGCGCCGAGGCCGACCACGTCCACGCCGAGGGCGTCCATGAGGTCCGGGGCGATCTCGCCGAGCATCTGGTACGGCTCGACGACCCTGACCGGCGTGCCGGGCGGGTCGAGGCCGAGGCGCTGGCGCAGGGCGTACACGGAGGAGACGTGCATCCCCGTGACGGAGCTCGCGCCGAGGTCCAGCGGCACGCGGTCCGCCTCGCGGTGGTTCAGGGCCAGCTCCACGCGCTCGCGTGATGTCATGTCGTGTCCTCCCGCGGCGTCAAGGCCGCCGTGCTGTCCACAGTTCCTCGACCTCCTCCAGGGGCCTCCCCTTGGTCTCGGGGACGAAGCGCGCGATGAACACCAGCGCCACGACGCACAGGACCCCGTAGACAAAGAACGACCTGCCGGCGAACAGCTCCAGCAGTTTCGGGAAGGTCTGGGTCACCACAAAGTTCGCGCACCACAGGCACAGCGTGGCCACGGACATGGCCGTGCCGCGCAGGCGGGTGGGGTAGATCTCCGAGAGGACCACCCACACCACGGGGCCCATGGCGACGGCGAAAAAGGCCACATAGGCCAGCACGCACAGGAGCACCAGCGGCCCGCCGAGGGACCCGGTGACGAAGGCGGTGCCCAGGGCGAAGAGCGACAGCCCCATGCCCGCCGCCGCCGCCAACAGGAGCGGTTTCCGCCCGACGCGGTCCACCACATAGATCGCCACGAGCGTGAACCCGAGGTTCACCGCGCCCACGCCGACGGTCTGCACGATGGCGGCCGTCGCGCCGAAGCCCGCGCTCTCGAATATCTTCGGCGCGTAGTACAGCACCACGTTGATGCCCGTCACCTGCTGGAGGACCGCCAGCACGACGCCCACGGCCAGCGCCATGCGCATCCCCGGCGCGAAGAGCGCGCCGACGGAGGGCTTCTCCTCCCGCGCGAGGGCCTCCGTGATGGCGTCCACCTCGGCCCGGGCGGCGGCCGCGCCCACGGTGCGCGTCAGCACGCGCAGGGCCTCGGCGGCGCGCCCGCGCTTGACCAGCCAGCGGGGGCTCTCGGGCACCAGCAGCAGCATGCCCAGGAACAGGGCGCAGGGGACCACCTCCGAGCCCATCATGGCGCGCCAGCCCCACTGCACGTTCCATGCGCGGCCCGCGCCCGACTCGCCCAGCCACGCGATGAGGGCGTTCACAAAATACACCACCAGGAAGCCGGAGATGATGGCAAACTGGTTGAGGGAGACCATGCGCCCGCGCACGGGGGCCGGCGAGATTTCGGCGATGTACAGCGGCGACAGCATGGACGCCATGCCCACGCCCACCCCGCCGATGATCCGGGCCACGGCGAACTCCGCCAGGTTGCGCGGGACGGCCGACCCGACGGCGGACACGGTGAACAGCACGGCGGCCAGCAGCAGGATGTTGCGGCGGCCGAAGGCGTCGCTGAGCACCCCCGCGCACAACGCGCCCGCCACGCACCCGACGAGGGCGCTCGACACCGCCCACCCCTCCATGACGGCGTCCAGCGCGAAGCGCTCCTTCAGAAAACCGATGGCCCCCGAGATCACCCCCGTGTCATAGCCGAACAGCAGTCCGCCCAGCGCGGCAACCCCCGAAAGGAGATACACATACGCCAGACTTCCGCCGTCCGCGCGCGGCGCCGCCGCTCCGGGATGTGCCATGACCGCCTCCTTGTGCGCGCCCGTCCGGGGCGCAAAGACCGTCAAGACTCTGCCCAACGACGGCCCACGCCTGCAACTTTGTCGCCGACCGAGGGTTCGCAGAAAAGATGTCCGGTCCCGCCCCCTGGGAGCGCCAGGCTCCAGCCTGGCCTCTTTCTGCTGGACGGGAAACGCGGCGGCGCGGGCGAATTCCCAGACGGTAACAGGCCCTTATTTCAGCCCCTCCGGATTCCGCAGACTTCTGGATTTCATCAGCACCAGCGAGACTTGCACCGCCAGGGCGAGCGGCATGAGATAGCGTCTCACGGGGGACAGGAGGCCCAACAGAATGTCTCCCCTCCCGCCAATGCAGCATGACTCGACAAGCAACAGCCCAACAGGGGCGCACACCGCCCAGGTCAGCATCACACCCCCGGCCAGAAACAGCCGTTCCTTCCCCCTCAACGGGGCCAGCGCCCCACCCCGGCTGTGGAGGCAAATGCCTGTCATGCAAACAGGAAACGCGGCAAATGCCAGCGCATCCATGACCGCCACAACCCAGAAGATCAACCACACCCCGGTGGTGAGCCTGGGTACCGCCATGGAAAACAGGATCTGGCCTGACAGGGCGCAGCTAACCAGCGCGTAGAAGGCGATACTTGGAAGGACTACGCGAAATAGTGCCTGTCCCGCCAGTTTCATTCCTGCTCCCGAAAGAATCAGGCACCGCAGAAGGAGGGGGCGCCGACAGGACGCCAGCCCGTCTCCATGCCTTTTGTACGTTGTCAGTCCGGAACGGGGTGTTTTGGTCTCCGCTGGCGGGCATGGGAATGGCCACCAGGCGCGGGGGTTCCCATATCTTGTGGGGGGGTGATTTTGGGGGTTATCCCCAAGTTATCCACAGGCCGCCGGGCGGTTATGCCCCGGTTTTCCCCGAAACCCCGTTTTGGAACACATCCCCCCAGCACCGGCGCATCTCCCTGCAAATGTTCGGGTTGCATGGGTGGTCTTGGGCGGATGTCAGGAGTCTGACAGAGTTATCCACCGGTTATGCACGGTCTCTACCTGTGTTTTCCCCGGAGTTATCCCCAAGGAGGGCGAGTTTTCCACAGGGGAGGTTGCACAAGATATGGACGGACCGGCAGGTCAGTCCTGCCGGGGGGCGGCCCAGGCGGCGGGGGCGGGCACCCAGCGGGAGACCGCCGCGATGACGAGGCCGAGGCCGGCGGCGGCGAGGAAGAGGCGCTCATAGCCCAGCAGCGCCCAGATGGTCCCCGCGAGGATGGGGATGGTCATGGAGGCAAGGTGGTTCACGGAGACGCCCATGGAGAGGGTGCCGGTGATCTCGGAGGGGGAGTCCGCGAGGCGGGACATGTAGACGACCCGGCTGGTGCCCATGGTGAAGAGGAGGTTGTCGAGGATGTAGCAGGCGCAGGCCACGTTCAGGGCGCGGGCGGGGTCGCCCCCGGCGATGGGCAGAGCGTAGCCGTAGCCGATGCAGACCAGCGCGATGGAAATCCCCTCGGCCGTCATAACGGCTCGCTCGCCGAAGCGGTCTATGGCGCGGCCGACGGCGGGCTTGAACGCCAGCCCGAGCACGGAGGCGATGACGAGCAGCCCGGCGATGGTGTTGGCCGGGCGGCCGTAGACCTGGATGAGGACCCACGGCCCGAAGGTGAGGAATATCTGCTTGCGCGCGCCGTTGAGCAGCTCCAGCAGGTAGTACAGGCGGAACTTGCGGCGGAAGACCAGGCGCTCGCGGCGCTGGTGCACGTGGGGCATGCGCATGAAGACATAGAGCCCGGCGGCGGCGGCGGCCACGACGGCCATGGCCTGGAAGACCGCCTGAAACTGCGGGTTCTCCCGGTCCAGCAGCCAGTAGATGGCCCCGGCCCCGGCTATGCTCCCCGCGGTGGCCACGGCGCCCACGCGCCCCAGCAGCCTGCCGAGCTGGCCCGGTTTGGCGAGCGCCACGGTCAGCGAGTCGGCCATGGGCATCATGAGGTGCTGCCCCGCGCTGGCGAGGACCATCATGGCGACGGTCGCGCCGAAGTGGCCGCTGAAGACGGCCATGCCGACGAGGCCCGCGCAGAAGACGGCGGCGGCCAGCGCGCCCACGTGGGTGAGGGGCAGCATGCACAGGAGCCCGGTCATGGCCACGACCAGGAGACCGGGCAGCTCGCGCGGGAACTCCAGCCGCCCGCGCACGACCTCGGAGATCCCGTAGGCCGAGGAGAGGTAGTTGTTCATCACGGAGTCATAGCCGCCCGCCGCCGCCGCCATGCAGGCCACGGCCAGACAATAGAAGGCAAGCTGTCGCGCGCGTGCGCTCATGGCGCCGGACGCCTCCGGGGATGTGCGGGCGGGCCGGGCTCAGGCCCGGTAGAGGGAATGGCCGATGCCCATGGCCGCGCGGACCGCCTCGACGGTCTCCAGGGCCACGGGGGTCACGCGCCGGGCGTTCTCGCGGAGGAACTCCTCCACGGCCGCGGCGCTGTTCGCCGGGTCGTTGTACCGCGCGATGATGGGGTCGTTGAACTTGGAGCAGTGCTCCGCCGCGGCCTTCTTGAGGTTTCCGTAAAACTTGCCGCCCTTCCGGTACTCCTCCAGGAACTCCAGGAAGACCTCGCGCGGGGCGAGCAGGTCGAGAAGCCGGTAGAGCACGCCCACGCCGGCGGGCATCTTCGGGATCACGGTGTCCGCGTCGGTGCTGTCCGTGTCCAGCGGCGCGGGCTCGGTGGTGGTGGGCACCGCCTTGATCTTCTTCAGCACCGTGGCCGGGTCGTCCAGCAGGTCGAGGGTGTTGTGGTCGCTCTTGCCCATCTTCGCCGCGCCGTCGAGGCCGGGCAGGCGCAGGGCGTCGCGGCTGATGGGCCGGGGCACGTGGAAGGTCTCGCCGAAGCGGCTGTTGAAGCGCGTGGCCAGGTCAATGGCCATCTCCAGGTGCTGCCGCTGGTCCTCGCCCACGGGCACGATGTCCGCCTTCACGATGAGGATGTCGGCCGCCATGAGCACGGGATAGCCGAGCAGCCCGTAGGAGAGGGGGTTGCCCTCGGCCTTCGGGTCCTCGCGCAGTTTCGACAGCTTGTCCTTGTACGTCGTGCCGCGCTCCAACAGGCCGATGTTCGTGATCATGCCCAGCAGCAGGCTCAGCTCGGCGGTGCAGGGCAGGTCGCTCTGGCGGTAGATCACCGACTTGCGCGGGTCCAGGCCGCAGGCCACATAGGTCCGCAGCATCTCCAGCGTGTTGCCGTAGAGGTCCTGGCGGTCCGTCACCGTCGTGAGGGCGTGGTAGTCCGCGATGAAGTAGTAGCAGGTCGCCCTGTCCTCCTCCTGCAGCCGGAGGAAGTGGCGCACCGCGCCGAAATAGTTCCCGTAATGCAGCCGGCCCGTCGGGCGGATGCCGGAGAGTATGGTCTCACGCTTGGCGGACATGGGGGAGGGTTCCTGTGGGTTGGCCCCGGAGGGGGCGGTGCCCAAAGCATACCCCCAACCCACCGGGGCGGTCAAATGGGGGGAGAGGGCCGGGACGTTTGCGGGACGGCTGGAAACGTAGACGCGGCATCTTGCCGCGTTCTTTGGGCCAACGAAGACCCCAAGAACGCGGCAAGATGCCGCGTCTACCGTGCGGGGAGACGGGGCGGCAAAAGGCTTCCGAAACGGGTCACTCCACGGCTTTAGTGGTCCACCGGAACACGGGGGAGACGTTGCCCGCGCGGTCCAGATATTGCACGCGCACCGTGCGGTAGCCCCAGCCGGGCAGGGTCCACGCCTTGGAGGACACAGCGGCCTCCCACGGCGTCCAGGTGTACCCGTTGCCGCTGAGGCGCATCCGGGACACGCCGGAACCGTGGTCCACCCAGAACAGATTCAGAACGACGTCCAGCGTGTCCGTGGTGGGTGCCCCGTTGTTGATCACGATGGCGCCGTCGGGCGGCGTCTGGTCGAGCAGGATGGTGTCGGTGTACCGGACGGACACGTTGCCCGCCTTGTCGCGGAACTGCGCCCGCACGGTCTTCACGCCGTCGCCGGGGTCCAGCGCCCACGCTTTGGTGGGGGCGGGTTTCTGCCACGCGGACCACGTCGCGCCGTTGTTGCTGAAGCGCATGCCGCCGACCCCGGCCCCGTCACCGTCGTCCCACGTCAGGTCAAGCAGGACGTTCGGGTTGTTCGTGCGGGCCGCGCCGCCCTCCACCAGGACGGAACCCGTGGGCGGAACGCTCTCCTGCACGACGAACTGGTCCAGCCAGCCGCAGTTTGCACCGGCGCCGGGATCCCCCGGTCCGCGGGAGAAGAACCAGGCAATCTGGTGCCCCCCCGGCCCCAGGGGCACCGTTTCCAGAATCCAGTCTGTTTCCCCGGTAAGCGTAATATTGCGGAGGCCGTCCACTTCATAGTAATACTGCCCCCCTCCGGGGGTGCAGGAGGCTCTCCACCAGAAACTGACAACGCATGGGCCCGTGACGAATGTCGCCATGTTCGACGCCTCGTCGGCGGCCACCGCACCGCTTTGCAGGGCGTTGTGGCCGTCATGGCTCACCGCCTCCTGGACAAACCAGGGCGAGAGGGCCGGGGGAAGAGCGGGGGTTATCCAGAACCGGTTGCACGCGCCGGCGCCGTCGCACAGCGCGTAGGGGCTGTAGGTGCCGGTGACGGTGATGGTGTCCATATTGGGCACGCCGACGGACTGGGCGGGCGGGGTGCGCCAATTGGGCGCCGGGCTGAAGGACACGGTGTGTGTTGCTGAGGAAACCTCCACCGTGGCGCCGGAATCCTGCCAGGCACCGTCGTCCACCCGCCATTGGGCCCCCGCCGCCGCGGCCTCAGGGGGCTGAATGGTTGTCCGCACATAGCCGAAGGCGGTGGCGTGCGCCGCGCCGCATCCCCCCAGGCAGGCCAGCACCACCAGGAAAACAAACAGATGTGACGAACTCTTGCGAAACATGCGGACCCTCCTTTCTCCGGGGCGCGCCGGAACGCGCTGCCCCTCGCAGAAAACCCCGACATTGCGGCGCGCGCCGCAACACTCCCAATAATAGCACGGCCACCCGGAATTGACAAGGCCTTTTTCCGCCGGGCAACGGCAAAAAGTGTCCCGCAGGAAGCTCCGAAGAGCGGCATGACCGCCCCCCGGAAGGGCTGGCGCATTTCAAGGTTGAATGCTGTATCTGAAGAAAGACGCCGGAAACGCGCACCGAGGCGGCACGGGCTTCCAGTCCGTGGTTCTTGGGCCGCATCCATGACTCAAAACCACGGGCTGGAAACCCGTGCCACCTCGGTGCCCGTGCACGACATCCTCTTGAAAACGCCTCCTCTCAACCCCAAGATGCCCTGACATGGATGGGCAGGATATGCAGGATTTCTTGCCTCATCCTGTCCATCCTGCCCATCCATGTTAACAACCCCTGGCGCGAACACCCTCGAGAGAAGGCGGCGGTCCGCCGTATTCCCGGACGGCCGTCTCGAGGGCGTGGACGACCGCGCGGGCGGCGTCCTGCCGCAGGCGGCTGGCGACGTGGATTTTGCCGCCGCCGTGTTTCAGGACGGCCACGGAGTAGTAGAGCGTGTTTCCCGCCTGCATGGTCTTCCTGGCGTCCAGTCCGGCGATGTCGCTGAAGGCGACCCGCCGCTCGCGGCCGAGGCCGAAGAGGCCGCCGCGCGCGCGGAGCCCGTCGCGGTTCACCTCCACCCGGCTGCTGCCGAAGTAGAGGTCCAGCGAGGCCCACACCAGGATCAGCAGGAAAAGGCCGAAGACCGCCGGAAAGAGGAACGGGGCGTGCAGTTTGAACAGCAGCGCGACCACGCCGCCCCAGATGCCCGTGAACACGAGGGAGCCCAGCGCCATGCCCGGCTGGCGGAACATGGGAAACGCGAGCGCCATGCCGCCGCCGGGGGCGGGCACCGTCAGCACGCCTGCGCGCCGCAGGGTTTCCCCCGTCTTCGCCGGGTCCGGCGCGGCGGGGTCGGGGATCGCGTTGCCCGCCTCGTCCAGCGCCATGACCACCGTGCCGTCGTCCGCCGCCGCCGCCGCGCCCGGGGCGGGGCTGTCGGCCGTGCGGAACACGGGCACCTGGAACGCGGCCGAGAAATCCACCCCCGGCACGGCCATCCGCGCGCGCAGCCGCCAGAGGAGCTGGTTGTCCGGGTCCTCCTCGTCCGTGGGGGGCTGCTCCGGCGGGATGAGGAAGCGCACCGGGATGAGGGTGGCGCGGCTCTCCTGCACCAGGGCGCGGCGCGGCACGGAGCTTTCCTCCTGCCAGAGGATGTCCTCCGAGGTGTGGCGGTTCTTCCCCGAGCCCGTGGTGACGCGGCGGACGCATTCCAGCACCGTCACCGCGTCCTTCTCCGGCAGCACCACCGTGGGGATGCGCACCCGCCCGGAGAGCATCCCGCCCACCACGCCGGGCACGGCGTCCATCTCAAACACCGTGTTGCCGTAGCGCCGCCACTGCAGGGCGAAGTAGACCGCCACGGCGATGGCCCCCAGCCCCACCAGCGGGAAGAGCAGCCCGATCAGCGCCGCCGTGTTGCCCCCCTGCACCTCGCCGGGCACGAAAAAAAGCACGGGCGACGAGACCAGATTCCACAGCGCGGCGAAGGCAAACGCGCCGAACATCTTTCCCTTGCTGTGGGCCGAGATCACCCCCGCGTCCCACTCCTTCTTCCAGCGCCAGGGGGCGTCGGGATGCCGCTCCCGCAGCGCCGCCGTCTCGCGGGCTGCCCGCCCGCCGAAGAACGCCGCCCCCAGGATGCCAAAGCCCGCCCCGCCGAACACGAGCCCGAAAATCAGCATGAACCCCAGCATCTCGATGCGCGGGTTCCGGTAGAGCACCGCCTGCGACGGGTCGTCGGGGTTCACAAAGCAGGGAAACGGGCGGCCGCTGTCCCGGTGCTCCTCCAGTTCCGCCGCCGCGCGCCGGTGGAACGACCCGACGTTGTCGCTCCCCGTGTGGACGGAGACCCGGTCGCCCCGGTACTCCCGCCCCTCCCACTCGTAGGCGTACTCCGCCTCCACGCGGTAGGTGGTGCTGTCGTCGGAACGGCTCTCCACCAGCCCCACGCAGTCAATCCGCGCGGGCACCTCCCGCCACGACTGCATGGACACCCACGAAGAGACGGTCCACGCGAACATCCCCAGCGCCCCCACGCCCACCGCCGCAAACGGCAGCGCAAACAGCACCAGGCACCCCGCTCCGCCCGAAGCCTTCTTGCTCACACCCATGCGCGCAACTCCCCGCGGGCCCGCCCCGCCAGCCGGGAAATCTTACCAGAACGCGCGGAGGGGCGTCGTGGTTTCATGTCTGAAGACAAGGCAGGCGGGACGCCTGCGCTACGGAAGAGAGCAAGACACGGCAGGCGGGACGCCTGCGCTACGGGGATTCCCGGCGGCGCGCCCTTCCGTAGCGCAGGCGTCCCGCCTGCCTTGTCTTCGGTCCTTGCGGGAGACTCGCGTTCGCCGCGTCAGCGCGGGGGCAGGGCGACCTCGACGAAGCGGGTCTCGCGGCGGTCGCGGTCGTAGGCGAAGACGAGGCGGCCGTCCACGATCAGCGGGCAGGGGTAGGCGAGCTGGCCGCCGGTGATCACATCGGCCCGGACGGACCAGGTCTCCATCTCGTCATTGCTGAGCCAGATCGAGAGCGGGTCGCGGACGGCGCCCCGGCCCACGACGCCGCCGGTGGCGTTGTGGATGAGGGCGATGCGCCCGTCGGGCAGGCGCAGAAGCGCGGGGAGCGACGTGGGATTGGGGATGTCGGTCTGCCGGGCACCGGTCCAGGTGCGGCCGTTGTCGCGGCTGTCGGCGCGCCAGAGGAACCCGCCGTATTCGGCGCGCATGAGCATCACGACGCGCCCGTCGCGGAGCTGGACCGCGGTGCCCTCAAGCAGGCCGAGGGGGCGGTTGCGGATGCCCGCGTGCTCCGTCAGGCCGCGCAGCTCGGAGTCGGCGGTGGTGACGGCCGAGGCCCCGTGGAGGTGGGTGCAGAACTTGTCCGGGCGGGCGTCGGGCGCGGGGGGCAGGGCGAGGGCCTCCGCCTCGCTTTGCGCGCGCGCGAGCGCCTCAATGGGCGCGGTCAGCGGGACGGGCCGCCGCTCGAAGAAGGACGCGGGGAAGAGCCATTCGCCGTTGGCCAGCCGCACGGGGCGGCCGAGCATGACGTTCTCCTCCGGGCGAAGCCGGAAAGGCTCCCGCGCGGACCACGTTGCGCCGTGGTCCTTCGACTCCATGCGGAAGTAGTGCCACACGGTGTACTGGAGTTCCGAGGGCCAGCCCGCGCCCAGGGCGACCAGCCGCCCGTCGGGCAGGGCCTGCATGGACGTCACAGCGGCGGCCTCCGCGCCCGCCTCCACAAGGATCCACGGCGCGCCCCAGGTTTGGCCTCGGTCCGTCGAGCGCGCCGCCAGCACATTGTTGTCCCGCGACGGCTCGTTGTCAGTCCCCGAAAGCCACCAGCAGAGCAGGTCGCCGTTGGCCGCCTCGCAGAGGCTCGCGCCGCAGGCCAGCCGGTAGGTGACCCCGCCATGCGTCCAGCCCGCGCGGCCGTCAAAAACGACCGTTTCCCGCACCGTGACCCCCTGCGCCGCCGCGCACGCCGCCCCCGCAAGCACCGCACCCGCAACCAGCATCCAGCTCCGCATCATGGCCGTTCTCCGCGTTTCCCCCATTGTGTCCCCCCGCATGGGCGCGCGGCAAGCGGCGGTAGGGGCGGATTGCCGCGTTGGCCGGAGCTCTGGCGGGCACGTAGACGCGGCATCTTGCCGCGTTCTTGGGACCTTCCGTTGACCCAAAGAACGCGGCAAGATGCCGCGTCTACGTGCCCGGCCCTCCCGCAGCGCTCACTTCATTGGCAGAGTTCCCGACTCCGGACGGTCAGGGGCTCGCAATGACCGCGAAAATGCTCGTCATGGCAATGACCGCGAAAATGCTCGTCATGGCAATGACTGCGGAAATGCGCGTCATTGCGAAGGCGCGCAGCGCCTGAAGCAACCTCGTTCCCGGTATCGCCTCGTTTCTCGCCATGTCTTTTCCGGCGGGGTTGCATCGGTGGGGGGGAGGGGTTCAAAGTAGAGGGGCAAGGGTCGGCAGGCGCCGCCGCCGGGAAGGACGCGGCGAACACAAAATGAGGAAGATGCCATGCGCATGACACGACACTCCCTGGGCGCGGGACTCCTTCTTTCGGTTCTGGCGGCGGCCGCGCTGTGCGCGCCGACGGCTGCGGCGCTGGAGATCATCGTCCAGCCGTACCTCCAGTACCCCACGCAGACGGCCATCACGGTCTGCTGGGAGACGGACCAGCCGGCGGCGTCGGAGGCCGCGTGCGGCGCCTCCGCGGCGAAGCTGGAGTGGGCGCCCGCCACGGGCGACGCCACGGTGCACCAGGCCACGTTCAAGGGCCTGGAGACCGACCAGTGCTATTTCTACCAGGTGCGCTCGACGGCGGCGGACGGCACGGTGGTCAAGAGCGAGGTGCTGACCTTCCAGACCGCCGTGGGCGACGAGTCGCCCTTCTCCTTCATCGTGATGTGCGACACGCAGTCAAACCCGAACGAGCTGTCCACGCTGGCGAACCTGGCGTGGGCGCAGCGGCCGCATTTCGTGCTGCTTGGCGGCGACCATGTGAGCGACGGCACGGTGAAGGAGCAGTGGACCGGCCACTTTTTCGCGAACATGCACCCGCTCATCAGCCGGGCGGCCCTCATCCCCACCTTCGGCAACCATGACAAGGACTCGCCGTACTACTACGAGTATTTCGCCCTGCCGGACCCGGAGTACTGCTACAGCTTCCGCTACGGGAACCTGGAACTGTTCCTGCTTGACTCGCAGCGGCCCATGCGGGCGGACTCCGAGCAGTATGCGTGGGTGGAGGGCGCGCTGAAGGCGTCCAGGGCCGACTGGAAGATCGTGTGCTTCCACAAGGTGCCCTACTCCTCCGACTTCAACGACTACGGCGCCACGGACAAGGTGCGCACTCCGGGCGGCGACCTGGGCCTGCGCCGCATCCTGCCGCTCTTCGAGAAGCACGGCGTGGACATCGTCTGGGGCGGCCACATCCACTCCTACGAGCGCACCCACCCGCTGAAGGGGGGAAAGCCGGTCCTCGAGGGCGGCATCCTCTACATGATCACCGGCGGCGGCGGCGGCGGGCTGGAGCAGTTCGCCCCGTGGCGGCTTCCCTTCTCCGCCAAGGTCTACAGTGGCCACCACTACTGCCTCGTGTCGGTCCACGGCCCCACGCTGCGCATTGAGGCCCGCGACCTCCAGGACCGCATCTTCGACCAGGTGGAGCTCAGCAAGAACAAACGGCGGTAGTCCGGGCGCCCGTGCGCGCCCGGATGCGCCCGCAATCGGATTCTTTAAACCAAGGAGCAGTGCCATGAGCGCAGGGTTTTCCCGCAGATCGTTTCTGAAGATGTCCGCCTGGGCGGCCGGCGCGGCCATGGCGCGCGGCGCGTTCGCCGCGGACGGCGCGCCCATCCAGGGCTTTGAGGACACCGGCGGCGCCCGCGCCGACAGCGCGGTGTGGACGCCCGTGTCCGACCGCAAACTGCGCGTCGGCATCGCGGGCTACGGCGTGTGCCAGTTCGGCGCCGCCTTCGGGTTCCAGGACCACCCCAACGTGGAGGTGGCCGCCGTCACCGACCTCATCCCCGAGCGCTGCGGCGAGCTGGCGAAGATCTGCCGCTGCCCCGTCACCTACCCCTCCCTGGAGGAGATGGTGAAGGACCCGAAACTGGAGGCCGTCTTCATCGCCACGGACGCGCCGAGCCACGCGCGCCACTGCATCGAGGCCATGAAGCACGGCAAGCACGCCGCCACCGCCGTCCCCGCCTGTTTCGGCTCCATTGAGGAGGGCGAGGCCGTGCTGGAGACCGTGAAGTCCACCGGCCTCAAGTACATGATGTTCGAGACCACCGCCTACCGCGACGAGTGCCACGCCATGCGCGCGCTTTACGCCGCGGGCGCCCTGGGCGACATCCTCTACACCGAGGGCGAGTACTACCACTACATGGACACGCCCATTGACTCCTACAAGGGCTGGCGGATCGGCCTGCCGCCCCAGTGGTACCCCACCCACTCCAACGGCTTCTACTCCTGCATCGCCGGCGGCCGGTTCACCGGGGTCTCCTGCGTCGGCACAAAAAGCGCCATCAAGGACTTCCAGCCGGAGAACAACCGCTACCAGAACCCCTTCGGCACCGAGATCGCCCTCTTCAAGACCAGCGACGGCGGCACCGCCCGCATGGCCGTCAGCTGGGACACCCCCGGCCACCACGGCGAGATGGGCCGCGTCCGCGGCAGCAAGGGGTCCGTCAGCGGCGTGGTCTACGACGGCGTCGCCGACGTCTCCAAGATAGACATCAAAAAGCCCGCCCTGCCCCCCGGCATGGACGGCGGCGGCCACGGCGGCTCCCACGGCAACCTCTGCAACGAGTTCGTCACGGCCATCCTCCAGGACCGCAAGCCGCTGGTGGACATCGCCCTCGCCCTCAACATGACCGTCGCCGGCATCATCGCCCACAGCTCCGCCCTCAAGGACGGCGAGTGGATGAAAATCCCGCAGTACAGCCTGTAGCCGGCCCGAAGCGCGAATACCGTAGACGCGGCATCTTGCCGCGTTCTTTGGGGTGAACGAAAGGCCCGAAAGAACGCGGCAAGATGCCGCGTCTACGGTTACGGTGGGGGGGGCGCCCGTTCTCTTCTCCGTGCGCCGTCAGCCCAGGGGCCAGCCGCCGTGGGCGGCGATGACGGTGTCAATCTGGCTTGTCAGCGCCAGCGTGGCGCCCAGGGCCGCCACGATCTGAAGGTACCGCGTGATCTCATCGTAGTCCAGCGCGCGCCGCCGCCGGTCCTTCAGCCATTTCTCGCACACCTGGTAGCCCCCGACGTGGAAGTTCCACACCGCCGGGGAAACGCCCTCGAAATACTGCGCGTCGTTGATGTGGACCCGCCCCAGCGCCTCCGTGTAGCGCACCGCCGCCACCGTGTTGTCCCCCGCCACGGGGAACGACGCCCCGCCCTCCGCCGCCGTCTCCAGCAGGTGCAGGCCCCGCAGCCGCCGCCCCAGCCCCACCAGCGCCGCAAAGAGTTTCCGGTCCGACGTCACCGGCACCCGGGGGAAATCCATCCGCAAAAACGGCGCATACCGCGCCCGGTACGCCGGCGAATGCAGCACCGCGTACAGGTAGTCAAACACATCCTCCGGCCCGAAGGTCTTCTTCAGGTCCCCGGTCCCGTCCCCCACAAACGCCAGCTTCACCCGCCCCGCCACCTCCTCCACAAACCCCGCCGACAGGTTCGCCCGCCGCCGGATGCCGTAGGCCCGCGCCTCCTCCCGCGCCGCCATCTCCTCCAGGTCCTCCGCCGCGTCCCCGTGGTCCACATACAGGTACAGGGGGAAAAGGTAATTGACCTCCTTGATCGAAACCGTGTGGTGCTGGATCAGGTAACGCGTGCAAAAAACATGCTCCCACCCCCGGCCAATCTCCACCGAACGCGTGGTGCCAAGACCAAGATTCTCCCCCGCAAGCATGTGGCGAGACACGCGCACGCGCCGGTGAACGGCCACATTCGGGTCGTACACTGTCCACCGCACATCAAACGGTCGGTACAGAACAGGCGTAACCTTTTCCTTCCATGCGCCGTCTTTCAATTCGTTCTTTGCCCGGGCGTAATCCCACTGACTCTGTGAACAAAGCCGAAAAATCGCGCGGGCATCTTCCTCTGACGTGGTCTTGAGAAACCGGCGGATCTTCTCCGCGGATTCCTCGGCAGTCCACGAAATGGCGAACTCATCGTGGGTGGTGACCATGCCGGGGGCTGGATCACCGGATGGACTGAAGATGTCTGCCAGAGACCATCCCGACTCGTATTCCGCAAGAACGCTCGCATTCTGCGGTACGAAGAGCTGGAAGGGGTCCCTGGGTTTTACCCTTGTCCATTTGGTTGTGCGGACATCGTGGTCGTAAAGGTAGCGGTACTTGCCCCCAATGAGATTCCGGTTGCCCTTCGCGTCGGTTTCCCAAATTTCGCGCGGCCCCCACACCTCGGCATGATGAATCTTCGCGGGTTTGGAATCCGTGCCGTTCTTCCGCTTCACGAAGAGGCCGATGGAAACGCCCTGCTGGATGTCGAAGACATTCTCGTCCTTTGATCCGTCCGGCGCCTTTTCCTTCTTCTTGACGCTTCCATGCAGGTCCAGGACGAAGATGTCATCGAAGGTCTTCATGAGGCTGCGGCGCATGCCGTGGAAGGTGGGGTTATCCAGATAGCCGTGGTTGCTGATGAAGGCCAGCACGCCGTATCCGGTCTGTTCGATGCGCGATTGGGCAAAGCGGAAAAACTTCACGTAGTCATCGCTGAGCCATTTCGCCTGGCCGGGCTTCTTCAGGTCCGGATACCCGTCCTTGTATTCCCCCATAAGCCGTGTGATCCATTCGCCCTTGTTGACCGAATGCCCGGAATACGGGGGGTTTCCGAGGACGACCATGACGGGGTGGCGGGTTTTGACCTGTCCGGCGGCGTTGGCCTCCTCGGCGATGAGGTTGGCGAAGAGGGGGAGGTCGCCGAGGGAGAAGGCCTCCTCGAGGGTGTTGGTGAGGTAGACGCGGAGGCGCTCGCCGGACTGGAAGGTGTAGCCGGACTCGGCGAGCTGGAGGCCGAGCTTCATGTGGGCGACGGCGTAGGGGGCCATGAGCAGCTCGAAGCCGAAGAGGCGGGGGAGGAGGTGGTCCTTGACGTAGCCGTTCCAGAGGCCGTCGCCGCCCTTGCGGCAGACGGCGCCGTGGATGAGGTCCACCACGCCGTGGAGAAAGGTGCCGGTGCCCGCGGCGGGGTCGAGAATGAGGACGCGGTGGATGTCGCCCACCTTTTTGCGCTGGACCTGGGCGCCCCCGTTGGGGATGTGGTGCTCGTGGACGGGAACCTTGTCGGTGGAGGCGAGGCCGTCGGCGACGCCGAAGTCGCGGCGGAGGATGGCGTCCACGGAGCGGACGATGTAGGAGACGACGGGCTCGGGCGTGTAGTAGACGCCGCGGGCCTCGCGCAGGGCCGCGTCGTAGGCGGCGAGGAAGGTCTCGTAGAAGTGGACGACCGGGTCCTCCTGCCGGGTGCGCCGCCCGAAATCCTTGAGCACGGCGCCCATGTCGGCGCGGTCGAGGAGCTGGGCCAGGTGGTCCACGGCCCAGGCGAGGCGGACGTCGAGCCCCGGCCCGGCGATGTGGCCGAACATCTGGCGGAGGAAGGGGTTGGTCTCGGGCAGCTCGAAGGCGGCGGCCTCGCGGGTGAAGGCGCCCCGCTCCGCCCTGTGGTTGCAGCGGGCGGCGAAGAGGCCGTAGCAGATGGTCTGGGCGTACATGTCGGCGAACTGCGCGGGCTCCAGGTCGTGCAGCAGCACCTGGCGGAAGGCCTCCAACTGGCCGTGCAGCGTGTCGCTGCGGCCCTCCTGCGTGAACGCCGCCCCGATCACCTGTCGCAGAATCCGCGCCGTCGCCGCCATCCGCCGCGCCAGATCGTCCGGCGTCGCCACACCGGGAAACGACGCCGTCAGGAAGGCGTCCATAAGGTTGGCGAGAAGCGATTCTCCGGCTTGGTTAACCCGCAGCTTTCCGTTATCGCCCGGACGGGCCAGCCTCGCGTCCATCACATACTCCCCGGCCTGGTAGAGGCGGAACTCAAGGTAGTCGGTGAGGATGAGGTTGGGGAGGCCCTCAAGGTAGCGCTTGAGCTGTTCGGAGCGCTCGACCTCGTCGAGGTTTTTGCCGATGTCCTTGGCCTCGATGTAGCCGACGGCGCCGTGCCCCTCGGTGACAATGTAGTCGGGGGCGCCGCAGGCGGCGCGGGTGGGCTCGTTGGTGGCGGTGAGGCCCTTCTTGAACGACTCGACGAGGGCCTGGAGGGCGGCGCGGTGGGTGTGCTCGGTGGCCATGCCGGTGGCGAGCTGCCGCTCAATTTCGCGCAGATACGCCCTGACCGGGTTCATGGGATGCCTCCTCCTGGGAACGGGAACCGGCCCCCAGTATGAAGCATCCGCGCCCCGTTTTCAATCGCGCCAAATGGCCCTAATCGCCGGATCAGATGTTGTGAAAACCGAAGCCGAGGCGAGAACGAGGTTGCTTCAGGCGCTGCGCGCCTTCGCAATGACGCGCATTTCCGCGGTCATTGCGAGGAGGCCGCCCCGGCCGACGCGGCAACCTCTTGTCGGAAAGCCCCAAAGCTCTCCGCATCTCATGGGCGAGTGAGCGCCTTTGACGGCGCCGATGCTGTCAGCGCGAACCCACAAGGCGCGCCCCACCTCGAACACATCCGCGATCGTTTCTTGTCCGGCGATCAGGGAATGGGGTGTCTTGGGAGAACGCCGGGCCCGTGCCACCTCGTCGCGGCATCCCGGCATCTTTCCACCAGCCTTGGAACGCCCAAAGCAAGCAGGGCCCGGAACGCCGTTGCGGCGGTTCCGGGCCCTGCGTTTCCGCTCGGGGGTTACTTCTTCTTCGGCGGGACGATGGCGTCCTTGGCGGCCTTGGCGAAGCTGAACTTCAGCACGGTCTTCTTCGGGATCTTGACCGGCTCGCCGGTGCGCGGGTTGCGGCCCATGCGCTCGGGACGCTCGACCAGCTTCACCTTGCCCAGCCCGGGGACCGTGAAGCCCGCGGGAGCCTGCGCATAGATGAGCGCGGTGAGGGTGTCGAGAACCTTCGTCACGTCCTTCTTGGTCAGGCCGGTCTCCTCGGCCATGCAGCCGATGATCGCGGTCTTGGTCAGCGCCTTGTCGCCCTTCTTCGCTTTCTTGATGGCCATCCTACGTTTCTCCTTGTCTTGTTGAACACAGCCCCAAACTTAGCCGTTCGCCCGCGCGCGCCACACACGCGCGCGTCGTTTCCTGTTCCGCGAAGACGCCGCGCAAACCCCTGGTTGCCCATGCGCGCCGCGCCGCCGCCTCCAAGAACAGCTTCATTTATTACCCAACGCGCGGGCATTTGTCAAGCCTTATTTTTCAACGGTTTTTTTTGCATTGGCGGGCCGTCATGCCGCGTCCGGCCGCGCCGGACAAGGGTATTGCGCGCGCGCGCCGCCTATCCCCTGTTTTTTCAGCCAGTTATGCGCGCGCGGCGGCCCGCCCCGGCGCGGTTCGTCCCCGGCGGCGGCCAGCGGCTATAATCGTTCCTCCCAAGGAGGCCCCGACCCATGACGTCATTTCCCCCGGAGAAAATCCTGTCCTGGAACCTGTTCAGGCGCTGTTTCACCCGCGTGGAGCTGCCGCGCGACTGCGGGCTCATCGCCCGCACGGATGCGGTGAGCCCGGCGTATCTGCGCAAGATCCGCCGGTGGAATTTCCTGGAGGCGTGGGGCGTCTTCGCGCTGGTCATGGCGGTGGTCTGGTGCGCGTACTGGCTGGACAAGGACGCCACGAAGACCGCGCGCACACTCATCGCCCTGCCGACGATGCTGTGGATGTTCGTCCTGTCGCCGCTGGTCCATTACCGCTTCGAGAAGGACATCTTCCTCCTGCCGCACCAGCAGCGGCGCGGGATGGGGCTCTACTTCTGGGAGTTCCGCGGCCTGGGCAACCCGCTGCGGTACTACGTCGGGAAGGACGGCGAGCCGCCGCTGGTGGTGAAACACTGGCGCTGCGTCGCCGCGGTGATGGCGGCCATGACGGTGCTGTACCTCTCCGCCGCGTGGACTTTCTCGGCGGAGATTGACGCCCGGTACGCGGCGAAGATCACCGCCTGCGGCGGCAAGCCGCAGTTCATCGCCCTGCTGCTGGCCGGCCTCCTCGCGGGGTGGTTCTTCGTGCTCATCCCCTTCATGGTGCGGCTGGACAACTTCGCCCGGAGCCTGCGCTTCATCCTCGCCTTCCTCACGGCGTCCCTGGTCTTTGTGGTCCTGTTCAACCTGTTCTTCCAGTTCGTGCTGGACCCCCTGCGCGGCGTGCTGGAGCCCAACCACTTCCTGCGCCTGCGCGGCGCGCTCGCGCGCGACCGCATCGGCGCGCTCGCCGACCTGCCCGCCATCGGCGGCCAGTGGTCCGGCTACGTCACCTGGGGCTGGGTGCAGCAGCTCATCTTCGCCAGCTACTTCGGCGTGCTCTTCGGGCGCGCCTTCCCCGTCGAGCGGTCGCGCCGCGACCTGGCCAAGGCGTGCCTCTGCTCCGCGACGGCGTTCAGCCTGGTGCACCTGCCCAACGTCTGGCTCATGGTGTTCACCTTCTCCGGCGGCATCTTCGGCACCCTGTTCTTCTACCAGATGTTCAACCTCTTCGCCCTCGGCTTCTCCCACGGCTTCGCGGGGTCCCTGCTGAACAAGCTGACGCCCATCAACTTCAGCGTCGGCCCCGACCAGATGCCCGGGCGCTAGGAAACGACACGCGGCGGAAAACGGGGACTTGCACAAGCGCGGCGAAGCGAAGACGTGCCTGTCCCCGCTTTCCGCCCGCTCCGTCCGTCACCCCCGCGAAAGCGGGGGCCCATGCCTTCAGCGTGCGTCGTGACACGCTGACCCAAGATGGGTTCCCGCTTTCGCGGGAATGACAGCCGGAGGGGCCGTTTGTGGGAAAATGGTCCCCTTGACGGAGGGGACAGACACGCGGCATGGAGGCTCTTGCCATGAACATACAGGTGGTCGGCGCGGGCGGCTGGGGTTTGGCCCTGGCGCGGCGGCTGGCATTGAACGGCCACGCGGTGCGCCTGTGGTGCCGCGGGGAGGACGACCCGGACCGGCTGCGCGCCACCCGGGAGGACCCCCGGCTGCTCCCCGGCGTGCTCCTGCCGGAAAGCGTCGAGGTGGCGCGGGACACGGACCCCGAAGCCGAGATGGCCGTGCTCGCCGTGCCGTCGCACGTCATGCGCGCCGTGGCCGCCGCCATGCCCTTCTCCCCGGAAACGGTCCGCGTCAGCGTGGCCAAGGGCATCGAGAACGAAACGCTCCTGCGGATGAACGAGGTGATCGAACAGGCCGCGCCGGGCGGGCCCGTGGCCGCGCTCAGCGGGCCGAGCCACGCCGAGGAGGTGGGCCGCGACCTGCCCGCGTCACTGGTGGCGGCGAGCGCCGACCCGGCGGCGGCGGAGAAGGTGCAGGCGGCCTTCTTCGCGCCGGTGTTCCGCGTGTACACCAGCGACGACGTCGCGGGCGTGGAGCTGGGCGGCGCGCTGAAGAACGTCATCGCCCTCGCCGCCGGGGTGTGCGACGGGCTGGCCCTGGGCGACAACGCGAAGGCCGCGCTCATGACGCGCGGGCTCGCCGAGATCACGCGGCTGGGCACGGCCTGCGGCGCGCAGGCGGCCACCTTCGCGGGGCTCAGCGGCATGGGCGACCTCATCGTCACCTGCGCCAGCCGCCACTCGCGCAACCGCCGCGTGGGCGAGGAGCTGGCCAAAGGCCGCCGCCTCGACGACATCCTCGGCGGGTCGCCCATGGTCGCCGAGGGCGTCCGCACCACGAAGTCCGCCCGCGCCCTCGCCCGGCGCCTCGGCGTGGACACCCCCATCACCGCCGCCGTCCACGACCTGCTCTTCGGGGGGGCCGAGGTCGGCGCGGTCATCCTCGACCTGCTCACGCGCGGCCCCAAGCCCGAGATCCGGTAGGCGCGGGCCGCCGGGGCCTGTGTTATCCTCTGGCCATGACCCGGGAACAGGACAAAGAGGCCGGCGGCTTTGTGTATGACGCCGCCGCCGTGCCCGCGCAGCCGGGCTGCTACCTGATGAAGGACGCGGCGGGCCGCGTGATCTACGTGGGCAAGGCAAAGAGCCTGCGCGCGCGCCTGCGCGGCTATTTCAACGAGACGGACGGGCGGCCCACCGTGCGCTTTCTCCTGCGCCGCCTCGCGGCGGTGGAGTTCATGGTGACCGCGTCGGAGAAGGAGGCGCTGCTGCTGGAGGACAGCCTGGTCAAGGCGCACAGGCCGAAGTACAACATCCGGCTGAAGGACGACAAGACCTTCCTGAGCCTGCGCCTGGACCCGCGCGAGAGGTTCCCCCGCATCACCGTGGTGAGAAAGGTGCGCCGCGACGGCGCCCGGTATTTCGGCCCCTACCACGACTCAAAGGCGGCGCGGCAGATGCTCCGCCAGCTCGGGCGCATCTTCCCCCTGCGCACCTGCTCGGACCATGTGCTGGAGAACCGGGCGCGGCCCTGCATCTACCACGACATGGGCCGCTGCGCCGCCCCCTGCACGGGCCTCATCGCCCCGGAGGCCTACGCGGAACTCGCGGCCCAGGCCGTCCTCGCGCTGGAGGGGCGCGGCGCGGAGCTGGAGCGCCGCCTGCTGGCCGACATCCGCCGCCTCGCGGCGGAGCTCCGCTTCGAGGAGGCCGCCGCGCTGCGCGACCGCCTCGCCGGACTGCGCGGGACGCTGGAGAAGCAGCGCGCCGTCGGCGGCGACGACGACCGCGACGTGTTCGGCGTGCACGCGCGCGACCGCTTCGCGGAAGTCTACGCCCTGTTCTACCGCGGGGGGCGGCTGCTGGGCGGGAAGGCGTGGTCCTTCGAGCGGCACGACCTGCCCCTGGACGGGCTGCTCGGGTCCTTTCTCTGGCAGTATTACGCCACCGCGCCGGTGATCCCCCGCGAGGTGCTGGTGCCGCTGCCGCTGGAGGGGGCGGGCGCGCTGGCGGAGCTGCTGGCGGAGCGCCGCGGCGGCGCCGTGCGCGTGCTGAGGCCGCAGCGGGGCGACAAGGCGGCGCTGGTGGACCTGGCGTCGCGCAACGCGCGCCAGAGCTTCGAGGAGAAGCGGCTGGCCGAGAGCGCCGCCCGGGACACGCTGGAGCTCATCCGCGACACCCTCCATCTCCCCCGCGCCCCGCGCCGCATCGAGTGCTTCGACATCTCGACGCACCAGGGCGACAAGACCGTGGGGTCCATGGCGGTGTTTGAGGACGCCGCGCCCGCGCCCGCGCGCCGCAGGCGCTTCATCGTGCGCACCGTGGAGGGGCAGGACGATTTCGGCGCCCTGCGCGAGGTGCTCACGCGGCGCTACACGCGCGCCCTCGCGGAGGACGACCTGCCGGACCTCGTGCTCATTGACGGCGGGCGCGGCCAGCTCGCCGTGGCCAAGACCGTCCTCGACGACCTCGGCCTGCCCGACCTGCCCTGCGCCTCCATCGCCAAGTCGCGCCCGGAGGACGGCGCGCGGTCGCCCGAGCGCTTCTTCCTGCCCAACCGGAGCAACCCCGTCGTGCCGCCGCAAAACGGCCCCGTGGTGCGCACCCTGGCCCGCCTGCGCGACGAGGCCCACCGCATCGCCATCACCCACCACCGCGCGCGGCGGAAGAAGGAGGCCCTCACCGGGGAGCTGCTGCGGATTCCCGGCATCGGCCCCAAACGCCTGCGGGCGCTGCTGGCCGCGCTCGGATCCCTCTCCGGCGTGCGCGCAGCCTCGCCCGAACAGCTCGCCGCCGTGCCCGGCCTCAACGAGAAACTTGCGCGGCAGGTCTGGGAATGGCTACAACAAACGGGTGTCGGCGGCGTCCCCCGCGCGGACGCCCCGGAAAAGGGAGACCCGTCATGATCCTTTCCGCGTTCGTGTGGCTGCTGGCGGCGGCGCTCCTGCTGCTGCTGGCCGGGGCTGCCTACTCCGTCCTCCTCGCGGGCGCGTGCCCGGAGGTCGTCCGGTCGAACGAAATATGCCACGTCACCACGCCGGACCTGTGGAAGCTGCGCGTGTGCCGGTTCCGGAAGCCCGGCAGCCGCGGCGAGCCCGTCCTCTTCGTCCACGGGCTCAACGCGAACCAGAACAACTTCCTGAACCCCGCGGGGGCCAACGGCAACCTCGTGGATTTCCTCGCCGCGCGCGGCTACGACTGCTGGACCGTGGACCTGCGCACGACGCACACGGCCCAGCCCGCGCCGGGCAGGTCGGTCCACGACGCCACGGTGGACGACTACGCCGCCTACGACATCCCGGCGGTGCTGGAGCACATCTGCCGCGTGACGGGGTGGGACAGGGTCCACTATGTGGGCCACTCCCTCGGCGGGTTCCTCCTCTACGCCTACGACCTGCACACCGGCGGCAGGCGCCTCGCCTCGGCCGTCACCCTGGGCTCCCCCGTGGACTTCGCCAAGGCGAACGACCTGGTGCCGCCGCCCCTCAAACGGCTGGTGGAGGTCGCGCCGTGGACCTCCGGCGAGCTGCTCCGGCTGGCCCTTCCCTTCGCCCGCAGGTTCAGCCGCTTCGTCCAGTTTCTGCCCGTCAACCCGGCCAACCTCCCCAAGGACATGGACCTCCGGGACTTCTACACCATGCTCGACGACCCCTCGCGCGGCGTCCACCGCCAGGTCTTCAGCTGGGCCGAGGCGGGCGAGGTGGTGATGCACAAGGGGAAGCTGCGGCTCTCGGAGCGGCTGCCGAAACTGAACACCCCGCTGCTGGCGGCCTTCGCCCCCCTCGACCCCTTCATCAACGGCGAGGAGGGGCGCGCCCTCTTTGACCGCATTGAAATGGAGGACAAGAAGCTGCTGCTCTGCGGCCGCGACGCCGGGTGCCTCATTGACTACAGCCACTGCGACCTCGCCTTCGGCGTGAACGCCGCCGCGGAGGTCTTCGGCCCCGTCGCCGAGTGGATCGCCGCGCACCCCATCACGCCGCGTCCGGCCTTCGCCGACCTCCCGGAGGAAGAGCCCGCCCCCGAACCGGAGGCGGCGCCGGAGCCGGCCCCCGAAGACGAACTCCCCGAGGCGGCGCCGGCCCCCGAGGCGGCCCCGGCGTCCGACGCGGCACCTGCCGCAAAACCGGAAGCGTCCGCCGCCCCGGAAGAGGAAGATGCCGGGGAGCCGGTGAAGAAGGCCCCCGCAAAACGAAAGGCCGCCCCGCGCCGCAAGGCCGCCCCGGCACAGAACCCAACGGACGGCGAAGCCGAAAAGACCGAAGAAGGAGAGCAGGAATGAGCCCGATGAACCGCAGAGCGTTTCTCGCGCGCGGCGGCGCCGCGGCCGCCGTGGGGATGCTGGCCGGACGCATGGCGGTGGCGCAGGACGCGCCCGCAACCCCGCAGGTGGTGATCTTCTCGAAATACCTCCAGTTCATGGACTACAAGACCCTCGCGCGCACCTGCCGCGAGATCGGGCTGGACGGCGTGGACCTCACCGTGCGCCCGGGCGGCCATGTGCTGCCGGAAAACGTGGACCGCGACCTGACCGCCGCCGTGGAGGCGATCCGCGCCGAGGGCCTGTCGGTGCCCATGATCAGCACCAACTATTACGACCTGGAGGGGCCGAACGTGACCGGCGTGTTCGCGCGCGCCGCCGCCCTCGGCATCCCCTTCGTGCGCGTCGGCGTCCGCCGCTACGATGACGACGGCCCCATCGCGCCGCAGGCCGCGAAGTTCACGGAGGACCTCGCCGCCCTCGCGAAGCTGGCCGCGGAGTCCGGCCTCACCCTGGGCTACCACAACCATTCGGGATGGAACAATTTCGGCGGCCCGCTGTGGGACCTGCACCAGGCCTGCGCGGCCGTCAACAGCCCGCATTTCGGGTCGAACTTCGACACGGCCCACACCGCCGCCGAGGGCGCCTTCGGCGTGTGGCAGGTGAACACGCGGCTCCTGGCCCCCTATGTGAAGATGTCCTCCGCGAAGGACTTCGTGTGGAAGGGCGCCGAGCCCGAATGGGTGCGCCTGGGGCAGGGCGTGGTCAAGAACGTTGACATGTACCGCATCCTGCGGACCCTGGGCGGGTTTTCCGGCCCCGTCTCCATCCACATCGAGTACAGGCCCAAGGGCGGCGGCAAGGACGGCATGGTGGAGGAAATCCGCGCCACCGTGCCCATCCTGCGCGGCATCCTGAAGGAGGCCGGCTACCCGGCGTGACGGAGTCCTTTCCGCTCCATGCGCGGCCCCGGTTCCCGCCGCGTCGTCGTCGGCGATTCGGGAGACCGGCGTTGTGGAATGCGCTCCGGAGCGGACACAAAGGCCGTTGCTTGTCCGGCGGTTCACGGGGAAAAGGAGACCGCCCATGACATCCCCCTCCCCGCGGCATTCCCACGATTTCGGCCAGGACCGCCGGCTTCCCGGCGAGCGCCGGACCGTGGTGGTGGCGGCGATCACGACGCTGACGATGGCCGTCGAGATCGCCGCCGGGCTGGCCTTCGGGTCCATGGCCCTGCTGGCCGACGGGCTCCACATGGGGTCCCACGCGGCGGCCCTGGGCATCGCCGTCTTTGCCTACGTCTACGCGCGGCGGCACGCCCGCGACCCCCGGTTCAATTTCGGCACGGGCAAGGTGAACGCCCTGGGCGGCTTCACCGGCGCCGTGCTGCTCGCGCTCTTCGCCCTGCTCATGGCCTGGGAAAGCGCCAAGCGCCTGCTGTTCCCCGTTTCCATCGCCTTCGACAAGGCCATCCTGGTGGCGGTCGTCGGGCTCCTGGTCAACGGCGTGTCCGTGGTCATTCTGGGCCGCGGCGACGGGCACTCCCACGGCCACCCCCATGAACATGAACATGACCATCACCACCATCATCACGACCACAACCTCCGCTCCGCCTACCTGCACGTGCTGGCGGACGCCCTAACCTCGGTCTTCGCCATTCTGGCGCTGCTGTCGGGAAAGTATCTGGGATGGAGCTGGATGGACCCTGTCATGGGGGTCATCGGGGCGGTCATGGTGGCCGTGTGGTCCCGGGGGCTGCTCCTGGCGACCGCGCGGGTGCTGCTTGACATGCGCGTCTCCGACGAACTGCTGGACCGGCTGCGGGAACATCTGGAGGCGGACCCGGACACCCGGGTCACCGACCTGCATGTGTGGGAGGTCGGCCCGGGCAGGCATGCCGCCATGGCATCCCTTGCCGCCGCCGTTCCCCGGGCGGCGTCGCATTACCACGCGCTCATTCCGCCGGGACTGGGCATCGTCCATGCGACCATCGAGGTGGATGCCGCAGGGGGGTAACCCCCTCTTCATGGTTCGGACGTGGGCGCGCCATTCCGGCCCGGGGCGGCGAAGAGCCTTGACAATACGGTGCGAAAATGCAAAAATGGGGTACTGGGTCCGGCGGTGGAGGATGGAGTCCGGCGGGGTCCGCAGGCACGGGGGTGACGCGGGCAGCGCGGCGGTCTCGGGCGTCTTCCCCCTTTCCGGACACAGGGCGCGGGAAGTGAACCCTTTGGAAACAGCGGCTGTTCAGAGGAGCATGCGGCCTGTTTGATGTCCCGTCGGGAGAGGTTTCCGGCGGGGCGCAGCCCATGAGACTGACAGCAGGGGGGTGCGGACATGTCTGCCCGGAGCGACAGGCCCTTGGTCATGGTCGTGGATGACACGGCGGAGAACCTGAAGCTTCTTGACGGCATTCTGGAGGGCGGGCACCATGAGGTGCGCCTGTTCTCCTCCGGGGCCATGATGCTCAGGGCCGCCGAAAAGGATCCGCCCGACCTGGTGCTGCTGGACATCCTCATGCCGGAAATGGACGGGTATGAGGTGTGCCGCAGGATGCGGGCGGAGGAGGCGCTGCACGACGTGCCGGTGCTTTTCCTCAGCGCCCTCTCCGATGTGAAGAGCAAGGTCAGGGCCTTCGAGGCGGGCGGCGTGGACTATGTGACGAAGCCGTTCCAGATGGAGGAGGTGACCGCCCGGGTGAAAACGCACCTGCTGCTCCGCAGGACCATCCGGGAGCTGGACGAGCACCGCCGGGACCTGGAGCGGATCGTGCGGGAGAAGGTGCGCGAGCTGTCCGACTCGCAACTTGGCACGATCACCGCCCTCTCCAAACTGGCGGAGTCGCGGGACGACGAGTCGGGCTACCATGTGGAACGGACGCAGGCCTTCTGCAGAATCCTCTGCGAACACCTGATCCGGTCGTCCCGCCACCGCGACGGCATGACCGAGGACTTCGTCCGGAACGTGTGCGGCGCGTCGGTCCTGCACGACGTGGGCAAGGTGGCCATTCCGGACAAGATTCTCATGAAGCCGGGCCGCCTCACGCCGCATGAGTACGAGGCGGTCAAGAACCACGCCCACATCGGCGCGCAGACGCTGGAGGCCGCCCGCCGCCAGGACCCCCGCAACGCCTTCCTCAGCGTGGGGGCCGCCATCGCGCGGTCGCACCACGAGCGCTGGAACGGCGGCGGCTACCCCGACGGGCTCAAGGGGGAACGCATCCCCCTGAGCGCGCGGATCATGGCCGTTTCGGACGTGTACGACGCTCTGCGCAGCCGCCGCCCCTACAAGCAGGCCATGCCCCATGATGAGGTGGCCGGCATGATCCGCGCGGGCGCGGGCACCGACTTTGACCCCGCGGTGGTGGCCGCCTTCCTGGATGCGGAGGGGGAGTTCGAGATGACCTACGAGGAATACTCCCGCCGGACGGGCCCAGGCTCCACCACGCGCCGCGAGAGGATCTTCTAGGCCCCGCGCTCCGCCTCCGGGAAGACACAGGCCGCCGGCCCCCCCTCAGGGATGCGGCAGGTCGAAGACGCGCATGACGGCGGACATCTTGGCGTTCACCGGGGGCTTTCCAGGGTAGCGGACGTACTCAACGTGGCCGTCCATGTACAGGACGTTGCACCCGCCGGGAACGTGGTTGAACTGGGCCGCCGCGATGCCGATGTTGTCGAAGAGGACAAAGACTTCGCTGGCCGCGCCCGCGGCGGCGTGGGGGTCGTTGATGTCCGTGATGAGGAAGCGCTCAATCCCCTGGCGGAGGCGGCGCACCGTGTCGCCGCCGCCGTTGCCGTTGCCGGGGGACACGGACCGGTCGGCGTCCACCTCCTTCAGGAGCCCCTCCGGGTCGTCGCGCAGGGGCATGGCGGAGAAGAACAGGTCGCGCATGGTCTCCATGATCTGCTGGGGCGCCTCGGAAAGGTTCACCACGTCCTCGTCGGAGATGCCGATGACCTCGGCGACCTCCAGCAGGCGCGTCATCAGGTGCATGTCAAGGTCGAGGGGGTCCGTGTCCGCCACGCGGTCGAGCACCCAGGGGACATAGGTGTAGCTGGCGTCGGCCGCCTCCACGCCCTCCTGCCGCCCGCCGGGCACCTTGTTCACCAGCGTGAGCCGGCCGTCGGCGGTGACGTGGTCCTCCAGCCGGTCCTCGGCATCGGAGGGGCAGAAGAGAATCGCCGGATCGGTCAGGTACTCGGGGTAAACCGCGCTCATCCGCGCGGCCCAGGCGAAGCAGGGCCGGTGCCCGCAGCCGGGCTCCAGCTGGAGCGGGGGAAACGCTCCCCCGGGCGCCTCGTTGGTGTACATGGCGAAGATCAGGCCCATTTGCTTGAGGTTGTTCTGGCAGGACGCGCGGCGGGCCGCCTCGCGCGCCCGCGCCAGCGCGGGCAGCAGGATGGACGCCAGAATGCCGATGATGGCGATGACGACCAGCAGCTCGATCAGGGTGAATCCTCGGGATTTCATCTCAGCCTCTCCTTGGAAAGCGTCTTTTTCCAGTCAGGGCATGGGCGGCGGGGGCGGGCCCTCGCCGGGCGGCGGGCCGGGCGGCATCCCGCCGGGAGGAGGGCCGGGAGGAGGGCCGGGCGGCATCCCGCCGGGACCGCCGCCAAATCGGCCGCGCATGGCGCCGCGCCGCTCCTGCATCCGTTTCATCCCCGCGTCAAACTTCTGCCGCTGTTCGGGCGTCATGTGCTCCTTCAGCGCCTCCATCCGCTCCGGGGTGACGCGCTGGCCGGGGCCGCCCCGCATGCCCGGGGGCGGGCCGAGGGCGCCGGGGCCCCCGCCCATCTTCTCGCGCTGTTCGGGGGTAAGCACTTCCCGGATTTTTTCCATCACGGCGCGCATGCTCGCCGGCCCCGGAGGGCCGTCCGCGTCGGCCTTCAGCAGTTCGGCGATCTTCGCCGTCTGTTCGTCGCTGAGGCCCAGGCGCTGCTTCATTTCCTCCGCGCGCTCGCGCGCCATAATCTCCCCCGCCCGCTCCGGGTGCGCGGCGATCTCCGACGGCCCCCGCGGCCCCGCCGGACGCTTCGCCAAGGCATGCACCCCCCACGCCGCCCCGGCCACGAGGTATCCCGCGCCCACTACGGCCAGCAGGTACTGCCACCACGGGCGTTTCTTCTCGGACATGTCCGTCTCTCCTGTCAGTTGCGGCGGAAAGCGCGCGTCGCCCCCCGGAAAGGGCATGCGTCTTCCGGCCTACTCGGCGGGGGGTGCCTGGTGCCGGGGCGGCGGGCCGTCCGGGAATCCGGGGCCGTGCGGCCGGGTGCCGCCGTGCAGCGCGCCCATCACGGCCAGGACAACGGCCACCACACAGGCGATTCCCAGGGCCACCCACGCCTCGCGCCGCTCCTGGAAATACCGGAGCAGCAGACGCCAGTTCACCAGCACATGCAGGAGTCCGGCGACCAGAAAGAGGATGCTGATCCCCTCGTGCAGCGGCTTGACCACCGGCATCAGCCCCCGGACATGCAGCAGCATGAGAACCCCCGTGCCCGCCGTGGCGACAAAACAGCCCGTCAGCAGGGGGCTGATCCAGGATTTCCGCAGCCATCCGGTGTTCGTTTCGTTGTTCATGGCGTGTACTCCTTGGTGCGCGCCGGTCTTGCGCGGCGCTCCTGATGCGGACATTGTAGCAAGCCCCGCGCCAATGCGCCGACCCGCGCCCCCCCGTCACGGCGATGCCGGGGACACGGGCTTTCCCTCTGCGCCCTGGCGTCTCCGCGCCTTTGCGTTAAAAAGTCTTCAAAACAAAGACGCGGGGCCGCAAACAGGAACCCGTCCCAGTATCCCCCGTCCGTTTTGGGAAATTCTTGCGCACCCCCCAGGGCCCCCTTGCAGGATTTTCACACCGCCCGCCCCCCTGCCCTATACTGTCCCCCACACCCATGGGAGGTTCCCCACATGCCCCGCTCCGTGCTCTTTCCGCTTGCCGCCGCACTCTTTCTGGCGTGCGGGACCATTTCCGCCGCGCCGGTGTCCGTGATCGTCGCCCGCGAGCCGGGCCGCTTCTGCGGCTGGCCGAGCATCGCCCAGGCGCCGAACGGCGACCTGCTGGTGGTCTACTCCGGCGACCGGAGCGGCCACCTGTCGAACGACGGCAAGGTGCGGATGGTCCGCAGCGCGGACGGCGGGAAGACCTGGGAGCCGCCGGTGACGGTGTTCGACACGCCCATAGACGACCGCGACTCCGGCATCCTGCGCACGAAGACCGGCGCGATGGTCGTGAGCTGGTTCACGGGCCCCTACGGCGGCGAGTGGCAGGGCCACTGGGTCATCCGGTCGGAGGACAGCGGCCGCACCTGGAACGCGCCCGTCCGCACCGCCGTCACCACGCCCCACGGCCCCGTCCAGCTGGACGACGGCCGCCTCCTTTACCTCGGCCAGCGCCCGCACTGCTCCCACGGCGAGCCGAAGGACTGGAACGGCCCCCCGGCAGAATCGCCCTATGCGGTCGCCCTGCAGGAGTCAAAGGACGACGGCCGCACCTGGGCCGACCTCGCCGTCTTCCCCGTGCCCGCGGACGCCCAGATGCTCAGCTATGACGAGCCCCATCTCGCGGACACGGGGGACGGGCGGCTGGTCGCCCTCTTCCGCGACTGCAACGGGGAGCACTTCCTGCGGCAGTCGGAGAGCGCGGACGGCGGGCGCACGTGGGGCGCGCCGCATGCAACCCCCGTGTGCGGCCTGCCGCCGCACGTCCTGCGCCTGCGCGGCGGCGCGCTGCTGCTGTCCTACGCGAAGCGCTGGGGCGAGATGGGCGTCTACGCCTGCCTCAGCCGAGACGGCGGCCGCACCTGGGACGCGGCGCAGGAGACCCGCCTCAGCACGGCCCCCGACGGGGACATGGGCTACCCCGCCTCCGTGGAACTGGACGACGGCTCCGTGTGGACCGTCTACTACCAGTCCGAGAAAGCAGGCGAGCCCCCCTGCATCCAGGGCACGCACTGGCGGCCCGTCGCCGAGGCGGCCCCCCAGCCCTAAGCGGCCCCAACCGCCCTCCCCAACGTCACACGAGCACGATTCTCCCGGCGGTCTCCAGGAAGAACTCCCGGGACCACAGGGCCAGGGCGTCCGGGTCGCGGACGAAGGGCCGGACCTCGTCCCGGGCCTGTTTCACGTTGAGGGCGCCCACGGCGCCGCGGAACAGGCCGTGAAAGGCGTCCGGGGTGAGGGCATCGCCGGTCCAGTGGCCGGAAGAGCGCATGCGGGCCTCCAAGTGGGAAAGACGCAGGCCCGGGTGCCGCGCGGCGCACCACACGAAATCGTACCAGTCCCTGCCCTTGACGCGCCCGCCCCACTTCCGGCACAGCAGGGCGTGCATCTTGCCCGCAAAGAGGTCGGGGAGGGTGTAGACGCGCACGGCGAAGGGCACCGGCAGCAGCACGGTCCGGCTCTCGGTGGCGAAGCCCGGGGGCGGGTCCGTGTCCACCTCCAGCGTGATCTTCAGGAGTTCCCGCGCGTGGATCCCGCCCACGGCCCCCTCCCCCGGACGGATGACGATCATCTGGCGGAGGGTGTTGGCCCGCAGGAAGGCGGAGGCGATGGCGGAGTCCTCCCGCCGCGGCCGCGCCTCGAAGTCCACCTCAAACCCGAACGAGGCCAGCTCGCGGCGGAGGGCGTCGCCGTAACCGCCGAGGGGGAATGCCGGATCGGGCGCAAGGAGCGAAAAGTCCAGGTCCTCGGAGTAGCGGTCGAGCCCGTGCAGCACGCGGAGCGCCGTGTCGCCGTAGAAGGCGGCGTGCTCGAAGAACTTCGCGCGCCACAGGCCCAGCAGGGCGATCTGCTGGAGCACCTCCCGGAGGGCGTTCGCATGGTCCTCCGCCGTCTCCCGGGGAAACCGCGCCAGCATCTGCTCCACGGCCTCGTTCATGCGCCCCCCTCCGCGCGGCGCGCCAGCCACCGCGCCAGCAGCGTGACCTTCTTGGACCCGTAGGCCCGCGCAATCGCGTTCAGCCGTTCCAAGTCCAGCGCGCCGAGGCGCTCCGGGTCCACCCGCAGGTCATCGAACAGATAGGCGTCGAAGTCCCCCAGCCGTCCCGGATAGAAGCGCTTGTCCGTCCACACCTTGTCGGCCAACGCCTTCTCCGGGGTGGCCGCCAGAACCGGGCCGCCTTCCCCGTCCCGCCAGGCCATGCCGGGGGTGTAGCGGTGCGGCGGCAGGGGGGTGTAGGAAAACACCCCGAACGGGGTGTCGAAACGCCGCCGGACACCGGTGGTCACGGAGGTGACCTCCTCGACCCGCTCCGGGATCAGGCCGTGCAGGGCGAGGGCCGAATCCAGACTCACATACGACGGCCCGTAGACCAGATTGGCCAACTGGAGGCGGTCCACGGCCCGCCGCCGCCAGGGTTCGCCGAATACATAGAGCCCCTTGCGCACCCGGACCAGGTCGCCCCGTGCGGTCAGCGCCCCGATGCGGTCCCTCGGCTTGACATAGTCCTCCAGCAGACCGGTCAGTTGCTGGTAATCCATCAGGTCCGAGCGGGCACCCCGCCGTATGTCCATCATGGTCCTCATGCCCCCATTCTACCATAAATCCGCCAGTATGTCCAGACAAATTGGACATACTGGACGATTTCCGGAAATAGCTGCGGATAAGGTTGCCTGCGGGCCCCTGACCACCAACGGGGATTTTGTGCATGAAGTGATGGACGCGGGGCAGACCATGGCGGACGTTAGTTCTTCGCCCCGGAGGGATCCTCTCCGCCCGTCCTGGTGTCCTGCGTGGGCAGGCGGCTCATGGCGACCCGGTGAAACGCAACCAGCCTCCAAAGAAGGCGCCCCTCTCGAAGAAGTCCGAGAACGGTCTTCCATATGAAGGGCGCGGATCATTGCGCGGCGAAGGGGGAATGGCATACACTATATATTGTGGCGCTGTGGACATCCGGAGAATTGTCAACCATTTACGTCCACAGCGGCGTTATCCCTCCGGACCGGGGGAGCGGTGTGTGCCGTCCCGGGGTCCGGCGGGTTCCGCAGCATGCCTTGTGCGGGGAGCGTGAAACGTACGAAAGGCCTGCCGTCCTGCGCGGCGGGCCGTTGAGGAATGCATGGTTCGAGGACTGCGCATCAGGCAGATATTCATCTGCGTGGACCTGCTGTTGACGGCCCTGTTTCTCGGGGTCGCGGCTTTGGTCGCCCATGAGATGAGCCGCCCCCCGCAGTCCGTCGAGGCGTTGCTGCCCCCGGACGAGGGCGGCGCCGCCCCCGTCGCGCCCCTGGCCCATGTGTCAGACCGGGAGTTTTACGACGGGGTGGCGGGCGGGGGGCTGTTTGGTGAGGCGGGCCGCTGGGATCCGGGGGCGGTTCCCGAGGAGGCGCCGGTGGTGGAGGAGGTGGCGCCGGCGGACGACATTTCGGAGACAACGCTGAGCCTGCGGCTCATCGGCACGGTGGCCCTGTCCCCCAAGAGCCCCTTCGCCGTGGCCTTCATCGGCGAGAAGGAGGGGAACGACCCCGGCAAGAGCTATTTCATCGGAGAAGAGGTGGCGGATTCGGTGGCGCTGGACGAGGTGTTTCCCCGCGAGGTGATCCTGCTGAACCGGGCGACGACGCCGCCCCAGCGGGAGCGGCTGCGGATGGACGAGGAGGAGGAGGAGTCCGGGGCGGGGCCTTCGGCGCCCCCGGCGGCGGCCCCCGCGCCGGAGACGGTGGCGGAGCCGTCGGAGCGGATCACGCTGAAGCGGGACGAGATGATCGCGGAGGTGGCGGAGAACTACGCGTCCCTGGTGAACATCCGCCCGGAGCTGGCGACGGACGAGAACGGGAACGTGCTGGGGATCACGGCGGCGGGGATCGGCGAGTTTCCCCTCGCCCAGCGGCTCGGCGTGCAGGAGAACGACATCCTGCAGACGGTGAACAACGAGAAGCTGGACAGCGAGGACAAGATCATGGAGATGGTGCAGAAGTACCAGACGGCCACCTCCCTCCGGATCGGCATTCTGCGCGACGGCAAACCGAAGGTCATCACCTACCGACTGGAATAGGCAACCCGGCCCGGCGGGCGCCGTTCCGGGCGGAAGCGAGGCATGATGAGAAAAGCACTTTTCGCCGGCATCAGGGGACGGCTGGCCGCGGGGCTGCTGGCGGCGGCGCTTGCGCTGGCGGTGGCGCCCTTCGCCGCGGCCCAGGACGAGGAGTTCCCCGAGGAGATCGAGGCGCAGCCCGCGGAGGAAATGGCCCCGCCCGCCGGGCAGGAGATGCCCGTGGCCCCGCCCGCCGTGGAGGAGGTTCCGGCGGCCGGGGAAATGCCCGCGCCCCCGCCGCCGGCGGTGGCCGATGAACTGCCCCCCGCGGCGCCCGTTGACCCGGCGTCGCGCCTGCGCCCCATGCCTGAAATGCCCCCCGCGCGCGTCGGCGCGCCCGCGCCGCGGTCCATGTCCCGGCCCAGCGTCCAGCCGCCGCCGTCCCGGGCCTCCTCGCGCTTCTCCAACCTGCGCCCGCCGACGGTCGCGCCGGGCGAGGCCCCCACGACGGGGCCGGCGGCGGAGCGCGCCGCCACACCCAACGAGGAAAAGACCGGGGAGACGGCGGCGGAGCCGGTGAATTTCGACTTCCGCGACGCCGCCCTGGCCGAGGTGATCGAGACGATCGCCAAGCTGACGGGGCGCAACTTCGACGTGGACCCCAACATCGGGGCCACCACCGTCACGCTGATCACCCATGACAAGATTCCGCCCGAACTGGCCTACGAGGTGCTCGAGTCCATCCTGAACACCCGCGGCTTCTCCCTGGTGGAGAGCCTCGACGGGCACCTGGTCAAGATCGTCGCCACGCAGGACGCGCCGACCTCGGGCAAGACGCCGCTCTTCCTGAAGGACGGCGAGAAGCTGCCGGAGGGCTTCGACGCCTTCTCGACGCATGTCGTCACGCTCAAGTACTCCGACGGCGCGGAAATCCAGCAGGTGCTGAAAATCCTGGGCACCCGCAACGCCCTGGTGGACACCTACGCCCCGACGAACACCCTGATCATCACGGACACGGCGGAGGGCGTCCGCCGCATGATGGCCTTCCTGGAGGAGGTGGACGTGCCGGGGCTCGAGACCCAGATGGAGCTGTTCACCCTGGAGTACACCCGCGCCGAGGTGCTCATGAACCAGCTCAACCAGGTGCTCCTGGAGGAGGGCGGCTCCCCCTCCGGGCGCCCCGGAATGCCCCAGCCCATGGCCCCGACCCCCGTGCGGCCCGTCCGCGCCGCGCGCCCCGGCGTCCCCGCGGGCGGCGGCGCCTCCCAGGTCATCGGCTCCAACGCCGAAACCCTGCGCATGGTGCCCGACGAGCGGCTCAACACGCTGATCGTGGTGGCGTCCGAGGGCATGATGGCCAAGGTGCGCGATTTGGTGAAGCGCCTGGACACGCCGACGCCCTACGAGGCGAACAACCTGCACATCTACCAGCTTTTGAACGCGGACGCGGAGGCCGTGGAGCAGGCGCTGCAGCCGCTGGTCGGCTCGTCGCCGCGCAAGACCTCCACCTCCCGCTCGACGGGCGGCGGCGCGGCGGGCGGCGCGCCCGCGCCCTCGGCCCCGGCCATGTCCTCCGGCGGCGGCGGCGCGGCGGGCGACGTGCAGCCCTTCGAGCAGAAGGTGCAGATCACGCGCTACGACCAGACAAACTCCCTGCTCATCGTGGCCGCGCCCCAGGACTACAAGATCCTGGAGGCCTTCATCGCGCGGCTCGACGTGCCCCAGCGCCAGGTCTGCGTGGAGGCGGTGGTCATGGACGTGACCATCAGCAACGACTTCGGGCTGACCGTGGACGCCGCGTCGGTGACGGGCAACGACGGGTTCGGCCTGACGAACACGGCGAACCTGGACGAGCTGAACAAGGCGGCGGCGACGGCCACGGAGATCGTGGGCGGGCGCAGGATGGCCCTGGCAAGCGCCCTGTACGGCATGGGCACCGAGGGCGGGCTCACCACGGGCATCTACGACGACGTGATCGTGAACTACAACGGGCAGCGGGTCCGCATCCCCTTCGTGCCCCTGCTGCTCCAGGCCATCGAGAAGATCTCCGACGTGGAGGTGCTCTCGCAGCCCAGCCTGGTCACGCTGGACAACGAGGAGGCCACCATCGTGGTCGGCCAGGAGGTGCCCTTCATCACCAGCACCAGCAGCTCGCGCCGCACGGACGGGACGGCCGACGTCGGCATGTACGGCGGCTACACCCGCGTCGAGCGCCAGGAGGTCGGCATCAAGCTCAAGGTCACCCCGCAGATTTCCGAGGGCGACAACGTGCTCGTGCAGACGGAGATCGAGATTTCCGACACGGACGCCAAGCAGATCGGCACCGTGGACATCGTCGGCCCGACGACCAACAAGTCGGTGGTCACCAACAAGGCGCTCGTGAAGGACGGGGCCACGGCGGTGATGGCGGGGCTCATCCGCGACAACTCCAAGCGCGACCGGACCCAGCCGCCGATCCTGGGCGACATCCCCGTGATCGGGTGGCTCTTCTCCTCCAAGGCGGACCGCAGGGAAAAGCGCAACATGGTCGTCCTTTTGACGCCCCACATCGTTAAGGAGGGCATGGACCTCGACCGGCTGACAAAACGGAAGGTGAACGACTACTACGACGCGAACGTCGAGGAGCTGTTCAAGGCCGGGTTCTTCAAGAAGATCAGCCGGAAGAAGGACCTGCGGGAGAACTACCGGCCCACGCTGAACCGCTCCGAGGAGCTCACCGGCCGGGCGTCCAGCGACCCCTTCAAGCGCGGCGACATACCGAGGTAAGTGATGGAACCCCTCCGAAGCCTGAGACTTGGCGAGATCCTGGTGGCGCGGGGCGCCGTCCACCAGGAGCAGGTGGACGAGGCCCTCGAACTCCAGAAGATCCGCCCCAAGCGCCTCGCCGAGCTGCTGCTTGACCTGGGCTACATCGAGGAGGACGCCCTCCTGGAGGCCCTCGGCGAGCAGTTCGGCATGGGCGTCGAGCTCAACCTGCGCAACCAGATTGACTCGTCGCTCACCACCAAGGTGCCCGTCGCCTTCATCCGCGAATACCACATGGTCCCTTACAGGCAGAACGGCGCCTCCTGCCTCGTGGCGGTGAACGACCCCATCAGCCTGCACCCGCTGGACGACCTGCGGCTGCTCCTGGACACGCCGGTCACGCCGGTGCTCTGCCGCAAGGCGGACATCCAGTACATCATTGACCTCTACTTCGAGCAGCAGAGCGAGAACGCGGGCGAGCTCATTGACGACCTGGCCCTGGAGGAGGGCGAGGGCAAGGTCCACACGCTGGACGGCGCCGAGTCGGAGCGCGACCTCCTCGACCTGGCGAACGAGGCCCCCATCATCAAGCTGATCAACCTGATCATCTCGGGGGCCGTGCGCGAGCGCGCGTCGGACATCCACATGGAGCCCTTCGAGCACTCCGTCCGCGTCCGCTACCGCATTGACGGCGTCCTCTACGAGAAGTTCACCATCCCGCGCACGCAGCAGGCCGCCGTGGTCTCCCGCGTGAAGATCATGGCCAACCTGAACATCGCGGAGCACCGGCTGCCGCAGGACGGCCGCATCAAGATCCGCCTGAGCGGCAAGGAGATTGACATCCGCGTCTCCATCATCCCCATCGCCCACGGCGAGCGGGTGGTGATGCGCATCCTGGAGAAGGGGAACTTCCTCTTCAGCCTGGAGCAGCTCGGGATGGACAAGCGGGACCACCAGCTCATGGACAAGCTGATCCTGAGCTCCCACGGCATCATCCTGGTGACCGGGCCCACGGGCTCCGGCAAGTCCACCACCCTCTACGCGGCGCTCCAGCGGGTGAACTCGCCGGACAAGAACATCATCACGGTGGAGGACCCCATCGAGTACCTCATCGGCGGCATCGGCCAGATCCAGGTGCGCCCGAAGATCGGGCTCACCTTCGCCGCCGGCCTGCGCAGCATCCTGCGCCAGGACCCCGACATCATCCTCGTCGGCGAGATCCGCGACATGGAGACCGCCGAGATGGCGGTGCAGGCCTCGCTCACGGGCCACCTCGTCTTCGCCACCCTGCACACCAACGACAGCGCCGGCGCCGTCACCCGACTCATGAACATGGGCATCGAGCCCTTCCTCGTCACCTCCTCCACCATCGCCATCCAGGCGCAGCGCCTCGTGCGCCGCATCTGCCCGACATGCAGGGAGGAGTACACGCCCGACCCCGCCGGACTCGCCGACCTCGGCCTGCCGCCCGACGACCCCCGGGTCCGGGTCCTGTACCGGGGCACGGGCTGCGACAAGTGCGCCGGGCGCGGCTACTACGGGCGCTCGGGCATCTTCGAGCTGCTGGTCATGACGCCGCGCATCCAGGAGATGGTGTTGCAGGGCGCGGACTCCAACGCCATCAAGCGCGAGGCGCGCAGGCAGGGCATGCGCACCCTGCGCGAGGACGGGGCCGAGAAGATGCTCCGCGGCGAGACCACCATGGAGGAGATCCTCCGGGTGACGCGCGACGAGATGCTCGAGGAGGTGGTCAACTAAGCCATGGCGGTGTTTGAATACAAGGCCCTCCTGAAAGGGACGGGCAAGGCCGTCCACGGCGTCGTAGACGCCGAAAACGCCGCCCAGGCCCGCCGCAAACTGCGCGAGCAGGACCTCTACCCCACCTGGATGGGCGAGGACAAGGGCGCCGGCGCGGCCGCCGCCCCGGCTCCGGGCGCCGCGCGGTCCGCCGTGTCCGGCGCCGGATCCCCGCGCGGCGGCCGCGGCCGGGTCTCCGGGCGCGACCTCGCCCTCATGACCCGCCAGCTCGCCGTGCTCCTGCGCGCCGGCATGCCCCTCGTCGAGGCCCTCAGCGCCCTCATTGACCAGACCAGCCGCATGCGCCTGCGCGCCGTCATCTACGAGGTCCGCGAAAAGGTCAACAGCGGCCGCGGCCTGGGCGACGCCCTGTCGGAGCACCCGCGGGTGTTTACCCAGCTCTATGTGAACATGGTGCGCGCGGGCGAGACCAGCGGCGCGCTGGAGCAGGTGCTCCTGCGCCTCGCCGACATTCTCGAGCGCCAGGCCAAGCTCCGCGCGCAGATCATCTCCGCCCTGGCCTACCCGGCCTTCATGGCCGCCTTCGCCTTCGGCATCATCATCTTCCTCATGGCCATCATCGTGCCGCGCATCACCACGCTCTTCGCGCGCCAGGGCCAGGAGCTGCCCGGCCTCACCAAGGCCCTCATCGCCGCCAGCGACCTCTTCGGCACCTGGTGGCCCGTCCTGCTCGGCCTCGCCGCCGGCGCGCTGTTCCTGTGGCGCATGTGGACTGCCCGCGAGGAGGGGCGCCGCACCTGGGACCGGTGGAAGCTGGGCTTCCCCCTCTACGGCCCGCTCCACATGAAAATCGTCTGCGCGCGCTTCGCGCGCACCCTCGGCACCATGCTCCAGAGCGGCCTCACCATGCTCCCCGCCCTCGAGGTGGTCAACACCATCATCGGGAACACGCACATCCTCGGCTTCATGGACGACGTGAAGGCCGGCGTGCGCCGCGGCCGCGACCTCGCCCAGCCCCTCAAGGAGACGGGCATGTTCCCCCCCATGATGATCTACATGATCGAGCTGGGCCAGCGCAGCGGCGAGCTGGAGGACATGATGATCCAGGTGGCGGACACCTTCGACGAGGACGTCCGCCTGGCCATAGACGCCGTCGTGTCGCTGATCGAGCCCCTGATCATCATCGTCATGGGCCTCTTCGTGGGCATGCTTGTTCTGGCCATCCTGCTGCCCATATTCAAGATGAGCACAACCGTAGGGAAAGGATAACCCCATGGAAAAGAAACAGGCCTCACCCCGCCGCGCCCGGACCGCGGGCTTCACCCTCGTCGAGCTGATGGTCGTCGTCGCCATCATCGCCATCCTGGCGACCACGGCGGGCGTCTACCTCTTCGGCGCCCTCGACGACGCCGACCAGACCAAGGCAAAGGCGGAGATCCAGGCCATGAAGTCCGCCATCACCGCCTACATGCTCAAGAACAACCGCAAGCTCCCGAACACCCTCGACGAGATCGCCCCCTTCATGGACCCGCCCCGGGTGCCCAAGGACCCCTGGGGCAACGCCTACGTCTACACCAAGGAGGGCACCCGGGCCTTCAAGATCGTGTCCTACGGCGCCGACGGCGCCCCCGGCGGCGACGAGGTGAACGCCGACATCACGAGCGAGTAGAAAGGACGCGGACCGGAAACCCATGGAGCCCGCCGCGACGACATACGCCCCCGGCGACGTCCTGTCCGCGGGAAGCCTCCGCGCCCGGCCCCGGCCGCGCGCGCGCGGCTTCACCCTGCTGGAACTGTGCGTGGTCATCGTCATCATCGGCGTCATCGCCGGCATCTCCGCGCCGTACCTCGTGGACCTGATCTCCTTCGGCGAGGTGGACGGCGAGGCGCGCCGCCTGGCGGGCTACGGCTCCGCCGTGGTGGCCGAGGCCGCCCTCTTCAAGACCCCCCTCCTCTTCCGCATAGACCTCGACCGGCAGGAGTACTACACCGTCCAGCTCGTCTACCCCGAGCCCGTGGCCGAGGACGGGGAGGAGGCCCCGCCCGACCAGACCGCGCTCCTGCGCGAGTTCGCAAAGTCCAGCGGCATGTCCTCCGCCGACCTGAGCAACGCGCTGGCGGGCGGCGCGGCGGACGACCCCCGCTTCCGCGGCATGCTGCCCGACGACTTCGACGCCGAGCTGGCGGACCAGCAGATGAACGACAAGTTCGGCCGCTTCGCCCGCACGCTGCTGGAGACGCGGGCGAAAAACGTGGTGCACACCGACGGCTTCCTCGACGAGGTGGGCCCGCTCTTCGAGCAGGAGTTCACGCTGGAGGAGGACGAGCCGGTGGAGGAGGAGCTGGGCGACCCGATCCTCGCGCGGCGGAAGCTGCCCGAGGGCATCCAGATAGAAAGCGTCTCCATTGACGGCGGCAAGAGCGGGCGCGGGCTCGTGGAGATTGAGGTGTCCCCCCTGGGCCTGTCGCAGCGCATCGGGTTCCACGTGGTCAACGCCGACGGCGAGTACATGACCGTGTGGTGGGACCCCCTCTCCGGGCGCGGCGTGTCGCGCACCGGCAAGCAGGACGTCTGACCGTGCACGCCCCGGCGCGCTGCGCGCGAAAGGACGGCGGCTTCACGCTCATGGAGGTGCTCGTGGCGCTGGGCGTGCTCTCCACCTCCCTCTTCGTCCTGGTCAGCGCGCACTACTCCGCCATGAACCTCGTGGTGGAGGGCATGGACCAGGCGGACCGCCGCATGCTCCTGGAGAGCGCTGTCGGCCGCGCCGAGGTCGCCGTGATGACCGGCACCCTCAGCGGCGGCGGCGAGTTCGGCGCCGCCCACGAGGGCTTCTCCTGGTCCTTCGAGGCCGTCCCCGCGGGCACCGACGAGATGGTCCCCCTCTACCAGGTCACCGCCACCCTCACCACCCCCGACGACACCCAGTCGCTCGACTTCTTCGTCTTCAACAACACAGAGTCCGAGACGTCCGGCGGCGGCGAGCTGACCGGCGAGTCCTCCATCAAGAGCGGCGCGGCCAGCCGCGGATCGGGCGGCTCCGGCGCGATGCAGGGCATGGGCGCCCGGGGCTCCTCGCGCAGTTCGGGCGCCTCCTCCTCCCGGGGGGCCTCTTCGCGGGGCCGGTCGGGCGGCATGTTCTCGGGGGGCTCGCAATGAGACGCCAGGCCGCACACCCCCAACACGGGCTGGAAGCCCGTGCCACCTCCCGGGGCTTCACGCTCCTGGAGCTGCTGGTGGCCATGCTGGTCCTGGTGGTGATCACCATCATGGTCCACATGACCTTTGCCTCCGTGACGGACACCATGGCCGCCGCCCGCGACGAGTCGGACCGCCTGCTCGTGCGCCAGGCGCTCCACCGGAGCCTCAAAACGAATCTCTCGTCCGTGTACGCGGACCAGGCCGGCCTCATGTCGGAGTTCGCCTTCCTGGGCGAGACCGGCGACGGCGCCTTCGGCCCGGGGGACACCCTGCGCTTCGTCGCCGCCCTGCCCATGCCGGGGGCCTTCGCCCTGCCCGGGGAAATGAAGGTCGTCGAGTACACCATGGTGCCCGAAAACGACCTGGACTGGGCCGCCATGGGCTACCCCGGCGACCCCGAGCGCCCCGCCATGGCCCTGGTGATCAGCGAGTACCCCGTGCAGCGGCAGGACGACCTCGGCGGCGACCTGTCGGGCACCGCCGAGCTGCCCGTCTCGGAGCGCGCCGTGCCGGTGGCCTCCTTCGACGTGCAGTATTTCGACGGCATGACGGAGGAATGGCTGGAGGACTGGGACTCCCTGGCGGAGCAGCGCCTGCCCTGGGCGGTGTGGGTCCGGGTGAACTTTCCGCGCGGCGCCGAGGAGGCGCCCCCCGTGCAGGGGGACGGCGGCTTCGAGGCCGCCGACCTGGACGTGATGATTCCCCTGGCGCCGGGCGCCGGGCTGACGGAGCCCTTCCCCGACAAGAACCACATGCGGGCGGTGGACTGGGCCGAAACGGACCAGAACCTCACGGAGGACACGAAACGTGGCGCGAGGAAGTGACACGGGCCGGAAAAGACGCGGCGGCGAGCGGGGCGTGGCCCTGCTGCTCGCCCTCGTCTTCACCGCCGTCCTCACCGCCCTGGTCTTCGGCTTCCTCTACGAGAGCCAGGTGACCGCGTCCCTCGTCCAGAACAGCTCGGCGGACTTTGAGGCCCTGCTCGCCGCGAAGTCGGCCGCCGCCAACGGCCTGTCGCTGCTCCTCGACGACCTGCTGGAGACGGAAATGAACGGCATGCCCGAGGTGGACAGCCTGTTGGACCCCTCCGGGTGGGCCTCGGGCCTGCCCTTCGAGCCCCTCAACGGCGCCATGATGCGCACCTCCATCTCCGACGAGTGCGGCAAGCTCAACCTGAACGCCCTCATCTCCGTCAGCGACGACGGCCAGCCCGTGCGCAACGAGGAGCTGATCACGGCGCTGCGCAGCTTCTTCAACCTGCGCAGCGACAGCGAGGGCGACCCCGTGGACGCCATCATTGACTGGCTCGACTACGACGACATGGACGCCGAGGAGCCCGAGGGCGCGGAAAACAGCTATTACATGGGGCTGGAGAACCCCTTCCCCTGCAAGAACGGCCCCATGGACGCCGTCGAGGAGCTGCTCCTCATCAAAGGCATCACGGCAGACCTCTATTTCGGCGACCCGGCCCTGGAGCAGCTCCCCCTCTCCGAGTATCTCACCGTCCAAGGCGACTGGGAGGGCCGCGTCAATGTGAACACGGCCCGCGAGGAGGTCATCGCCGCGGTCCTCGGCGGCTACACGGGCAACGAGGACATCGCCGTCGCCCGCCAGATCTACGACGAGGTGCAGACACAGCCCTATGAGGACCTCAACCGCCTCACGGGCATGCTGGGCCCCATGATGCCCGCCGACGCCGCACTTGGCGCCGACGGCAAGAACCCAGGCGCGGGCAGGCCCGCCACGACGGACGCCATCACCCGGGCAACCAAGCAGCGGACGCCCGAATCCGCCGCGGGCGCCATGAAGAGCGCCGAAAAGCAGATCATGCCGGAAACCTCCTTCGGGGGGGGCGGGGGCGGCCGCAACACCGCCCGGAAGCCCGCCACCACCCCGCCCGGCGTGGTCCGGCCCAACACCGGCACCGGAACGGACCTCAACAATGTGACGAACCCCCAGCTCCAGGACCAGCTCCGGCAGCAGAATTCCGTGAGCCGGATGTTCCGCGTGAACAGCACAACCTTCCGCATCCACGGCGACGGCATGGTCGGCGAAACGCTGGCCCGTGTCGAGGCCTTCGTCTTCCGGACCCCGCTGGACGTGTCGGGCCTCGAGCAGTCCGCGTCAGGCACGGGCGGCGCCCTGGCCCAGGCGGGCAACCCGGTGCCCCTCACACCCTTCCGCATTCTGGACTGGAAGGTGATCCAATGATTCAGGTATGGTGGCGCATCCCGGCCGGCGCGCCGGGGGGCAAACACGGCGGGGCGCCTTTGGCCGCCCCCCGGGGAGTGGTCTGACATGGCCTTTGGCGCGAAAGTGGCATCCATCGAATTCGCCCGCGACGAGGTGCGCGTCGCCGTGGTGCGCGCGGGCGGCCGGCTCCCGGAGATCCTGGAGACCGCCGCCGCCCCCGTGGCCTGCGAAACCCCCGACGACCGGCCCGCCGCCCTGGCCGCCGCCCTCGACGCGGCCCTCAACACCCTGCGCCAGCGGCCCGCCGCCTACGTCCTGTGCGTGGACTCCGCACGCGCCACCGTCCGCAACCTGCGCGTGCCCTTCCGGGGCGCCGCCCGCGTCGCCAAGTCGGTCCCCTTCGAGCTGGAGCCGCACCTGCCCTTCCCGCTGGAGGAGATCGCCGTGGACCACCTGGTCATCGGCGAGTCCGGCGGCGAGACGGACGTGCTGGCCGTCGGCATCCGCCGGAAACACCTGGAGGAGTACACCGCCATCCTCGACGCCGCCGGCGTGGACGTGGAGTCCGTCAGCCTCGACGTGTCGGGCCTCACCGCCCTGTGGCACCACACCCGCCGGTCCCGCACCGGGCTGGAGGCGGTCCTCCACCTCCGCGAGGAGGGCGCCTGCCTCGCCGTCGTCAGCGGCCGCACCCTCGCCTTCTTCCGCCACATCCCCATCGGCGCGGCCGATTTCCTGGAGGACCCCGCGCGCATGGCCCGCGAGGCGCGCAACACACTGCGCGCCTTCCTCGCCGGATGGCGCGGCGGCGGCGCGGAAATCGCGGAGATCGGCCTCACGGGCGTGGACCCGGCGCCGGAGACGCTCGACGCCTTCTCCGCCGCCCTGGGGCTGCCCGTCGCCCCCGTCTTCCTCCTCGCCGAACTGCGCGGCGGGGCCTCGGTCCTCAAGCGCGACGGCGACCTGGCCCGGTTCAACCGGTGGGAGGCCGTGGTCGGCGCGGGGGCCAGCGCGGCCCGCGGCGAGTTCGCCTTCGACCTGGGCCGCACGGAGCGCGGCTGGGAGGGCACCGTGGCGGGCATGGTGTCGCACCTGCTGTTCTCGTCCTGCCTGGCCCTGGCCCTCGTGCTGGGGTGGGCCTTCTACTATCACCAGGCCACCTCGGCCACCCGCGCCCTCACGGAGCAGCTCCGCGCGAAGACCGCCGAAATCCGCGCCGAGACCGACGCCCTGGCCACCCAGGGCCTCGGCGAGGACGTGGACATCACGCCCTTCGGCGACCCGCCGCTTCTGGACATCATGAAGGAGATCGGCGCGCGCATGCCGGAGAACCTCGTGACCGTCACGGAGATCAAGGTGGCCGCGCCCGGCTCCCGCGGCGCCTGGGTCACCATCGCCGGCGAGACCCCCGCCGCCGAGCAGTTCAACACCATGTTCGAGGAGCTGAAGAAGTCCACCCTGTTCAAGGTGGCCGACGACACCAGCATCCGCCTGCAGGGGGACCGGACCACCTTCCGCATCCGCGCCTTCCGGCCCACCCAGGAGATTGAAGATGAAACGCAGTCTTGACCGCCGGGAACAGGCCGGCCTCGCCATGGGCCTCCTCGCCGTGACCCTCGTGGCCATGCTGGCCCTCTACGTGCCCGCCGGACCGCGCAAGGCCAGCCTGCGCGCGAAGGCCGACCTCCAGTCCGCCCGGGACGAGCTCCAGCTGGAGCAGATGGCCAGCCTCGACGTCCAGGAGCGCCTCGAGCGCCAGAAACAGCTCATGGACCAGCTCGCCAAGCGCCGGGTTGACTTCTCCCTCTTCTCCCATGTGGACAGCCTGCTCAACAAGCGCGGGCTCCGGTCCAAGGCCCAGCTCGAACAGTACAAGCCGCGCAACGCCTCGCCGAAGCAGCCCATGGTCCAGCTCCGCCTCCAGGAGGTCCCCCTCAAGGAGCTGGTCTCGCTCCTCCACGACCTCTACGGCGGCGACACCCTCGTGACGGTCTACAAGGTGGACACCATGCGCCCCGCGCCCTCCGGCAAGGGGCTCGACTGCGACGTCACCTTCATGACCATCACCTCCTGACGGGCCCCGCGCTGTGGGCGCCCCCGCGCGCATCCGCGTCGGCCCGGCCGGCTGGGCCTACGACGACTGGCGGGGGATCGTCTACCCGGAGGACATGCCCCGCACCCGTCCCCCGCTCTCCCTGCTGTCGGAATGGTTCGACACCGTCGAGATCAACGTCACCTTCTACCGCCTGATGGATCCGCACCAGACCCGGCGCTGGCCCGAACTCGTCGCCGCCAACCCCCGCTTCGCCTTCTGCGCCAAGCTCTGGCGCGGCTTCACCCATGACCCCGAATTCGACGCTTTCCCCGAGGCCGCCGCGCGCTTCCTGGAGGGCCTCCGCCCCCTGCGCGACGCCGGACGGCTCGGCATGCTCCTCGCGCAGTTCCCCTGGAGTTTCCGGCGCACGGAGGAAAACCGCGTCCGGCTGGCGCGCCTCGCCGACGCCTTTGAGGGCCTGCCCCTCGCCGTCGAGGTCCGCCACGACTCCTGGGACCGCGCCGCGTTCTACACCGGCCTGGAGGCGCGCGGCGTCACCCTGTGCGCCGTGGACCAGCCGCCCCTGCGCGGGTGCCTGCTCCCGTCCGACCGCGTCACCGCGCGCGCGGGCTACATCCGCCTCCACGGGCGCAACGCCGAGCACTGGTTCCGCCAGACCTCCGACCGCGACGACCGCTACAACTACCTCTACGCCGGCGGCGAACTTGCGGAGTGGGTGACGCGCGCGCGGAGCATGGCGAAAAAGGTGAACGACCTCTTCATCGTCACCAACAACCACTACCGGGGCCAGGCCGTAGTCAACGCCCTCGAGCTGCAGCACGCCCTCGACACCCTCCACGTGGACCCGCCCCCCTGGCTCGTCCGGCACTACCCCCGGCTCAGCGCCCTCCGCAGGGGCACGGCGGCGCGGGAAGAGGGGAAACCACCGATGAACAGCGATGAACACCGATAGGGAAAGGCGTGGAGAGAAACGCTACACCTTCGGGTTAGGGCCGTACTGATTGGCCCCGCCCTCGCTGTCCAGACAGAGCAGGATAAGAAACCAGATGCCGCCGATCAGGGGAATCAGTCCGATCAGGATCCACCACGCACTCCTGCCCGTGTCATGGAGCCGCCGGAAGGTCACCGAAAGCGAGGGCACGAGAATGGCAAGCGCGTACAGCGTGGACACCACGGGCTGGCCTTTAAACATCAGCACGTCTAGAATCGAGAGCGCAAAATAGGCCAGCGAGTTGAACAGGATGAAGAACCAGTATTCCTTCCTCCGCGCGCGGCCTCCGAAATCAGCGTAGTTTTTCCAGACCTCAAGATACCAGCTCATGTTCCCTCTTCCTCCGCCCCAGAAAACTCCCCGGCCGAAGGCGTGTGGGGCCGTCCCACCCCCGGTAGCACAGCGCACGCCACAAACTGGTGCGCAATGCGGTTCAAGTACTGTACCGGATTAATTGTTCAGGTTCAACCACGCTTTTCGGCGCGCCGTAATTGTGACAGCGCGCGGCGCGGGCGTGGTAAGGTACTCTCCGGTCGCGGGGCGCGGCGGTTGCGTCCGGCGGCGGGGACTCCGGCATGATCCTCGGCGTGTTGAGCGACACTCATGGAAACCTGGCGCTGATGTTCCGCGCGGCGGACCTGCTACGGGACCGTTTCGGCGCGTCGGTGCTGGCGCATCTGGGGGATGACTGGGACGACGCGCTGGCGCTGGCGGCGGCCGCGCCGGAGGTGTGGGCCGTGCCGGGGCTGTGGTGCGACGCCTTCCACGACTGGCGCATCCCCAACGCGCGCCGGGAGACGGCGGACGGCCTCGTCGTGGCCATGGCGCATGACGAGGGCACGCTGGCCCAGGAGAGCGCCGGCGCGCACCTGCTCCTTTCGGGCCACACCCACACCGCGCGCATCGCCCCCGACGGCGGCGCGCTGCGGGTGAACCCCGGCCACCTCAAGGCCCCGCGCGACCGGGGCCAGGCGGCCTCCTTCGCCGTGGTGGACATCCGGCCCGACCGCGTGGTCTGCACCATCTGCGGGCTGGACGGCGCAACGCTCCTGCGCGGAGGGCTCCCCCGGAAAGCCCTCACAGGCGCCAAACCCCGCGCCTGAACGGCGGCGGAGACCTCGCACAAGTCGGACCTGTCCGACCCGTCCGGTTGATCCGACCGATCGGACGGATCCGTCGGATCGGTCGGATGCTCCGAAGAGAACGCCGCCCTACTCGTAGCTGAGGGCGTCTATGGGGTCGAGGGCGGCGGCGCGCCGGGCGGGGTAGAACCCGAAGAACACGCCCACCAGCACGGCGAAGGAGAAGGCCAGCGCCACGCTCTGCGGCTGGACGACGGCCTCGAAGCCGCTGACCAGGCCGCTGAGGCGGGCGACCGCCACGCCCACCCCCACCCCCGTCACGCCGCCCAGGGCGCTCATCAGCACCGCCTCCAGAAGGAACTGCGCCAGAATGTCCGCGTCGCGCGCGCCGATGGCCTTGCGGATGCCGATCTCCCGCGTGCGCTCGGTCACCGTGACCAGCATGATGTTCATGATGCCGATGCCGCCCACAAACAGCGAGATGGCCGCCACCGACCCGAGCAGAAGCGAGAAGATCCCCGTGACCGTGGTCGCCGTCTCCACCATCTCCGCCATGTTCCGCACGTGGAAGTCGTCGCCCTGGCCGAACCGGATTTCGTGCCGCCGACGGAGCAGCTGCTCGATGCCCGCCTGCACCGCCGCCTGGTCCGCGTCGGGCGTGGTCTGCACGTCTATCTCGTCGAGATAATCCTTCCCGAAGAGCCGCTTCATGGCGGTCGTGTGGGGGACCAGCGCCTGGTCGTCGAAGCTGAAGGGGCCCTGCGTGCCCTTGGCCTGAAGCGCCCCCACGACGAGGAAGGCGGAGCCGTTGACCTTCACCGTCTGCCCGACCGGGTCGGCGGCGCCGAAGAGGTCGGCCGCCAGGTCCGCGCCGAGCACGGCCACCTTGGCGCGCCGGGCAACCTCGCTCTCCGTGAACATCCGGCCCGCGGCGATCTCGAAGTTGCGCAGGCCGAGGTACCCGGGGTTCACCCCCATGACGGAGGACTGCTTGTTCGCCCCGAAGAACTTGAACTGGCCGGTGCCGCGGACCACGGGCGACAGGGAGAGCACTTCCCCCACCCCGGCGGCGATCGCCCCGGCGTCCTCCAGCAAGAGGGTCTCCACGGCGCCCGAGCGCACGCCGCCGGTGCGGGGCTGGCCGGGCATGACCATGAGCAGGTTGGAGCCGAGGGCGGTGATGTGGCCGAGCACCTGCTTCTGCGCGCCCGCGCCGACGGCGAGCATGGCGATGACGGCGCCGACGCCGATGACGATGCCGAGCATGGAGAGCAGCGAGCGCATCTTCGCGGCCCACAGGCTGCGCAGCGCGACCTTGAGCGTGGTCCAGAACAGCATGGCGTCACCCTTTCCCGTCGCGGACGTCGCTGAGGATGCGGCCGTCCTCCAGCTCGATCCGGCGGCCGCAGGCGCCGGCGATGCGCGGATCGTGCGTGATCATGACCAGCGTCCGGCCGTCCCGGTGGAGGCCGTCGAAGACCTCCATGATCTCGCGGCCCGTCTTCGTGTCCAGCGCGCCCGTCGGCTCGTCGGCGAACAGCACCATCGGGTCCGTCACGATGGCCCGCGCGATGGCCACGCGCTGGCGCTGGCCGCCGGACATGCGGGCCGGCTCGTGGTGCATGCGGTCGGACAGCCCCACCGACTCCAGCGCCGACGCGGCCCGCCTGCGCGCCCCCGCCGCCCCCGCGTACAGCAGCGGCAGCTCGACGTTCTCCAGCGCGCTCAGGCGCGGCAGCAGGTTGAAGGTCTGGAACACGAGGCCGATGTACCGGTTGCGGATCTGCGCGAGCCGGTTGCCCGTGAGCAGCGACACGTCCTCGCCCCCCAGCAGGTACGACCCGCTGTCGGGGGAGCCGAGGCAGCCCAGAATGTGCATCAGCGTGGACTTGCCGCTTCCCGAGGCCCCGGTCACGGCGACCATCTCGCCGCGCCCCACCGTGAGGGACACGCCGTTCAGCGCGCGCACCGTCGCCCCGCCGAGCGTGTAGGCCTTCACCAGGTCCCTCGCCTCGATCACCGCGTCCATGGTCCGTCTCCTTTCACCCGTTGCGGCTGTCCGCCCGTCACATGCCCGGGGGCGGCCCGGGCGGCGGGCCGAACATCCCCCGCTCCTTCTCCTTCGTCACCGCCGGGACCATGAGCACCGCGTCGCCCTCGCCGAGCCCCGAGAGGATCTCCGTGCGCTCGCCGTCGTCCATCCCCGTGGTCACGTCCGCCCGCACCGGCGGCGCGCCCGGCGCGCCCCCCGGACGGTTCACATAGGCCCCCTTCGCGTCGCGCAGCACCGCCTCCCCGGGCACCAGCAGCGCGTCCGCCGTTTCCCCCGTGAGGATGCTGATGTCCGCCGTCATTTCGGGGCGCAGCAGGGTCTTCCGCTCGTCGAACACCTCCACCTTCGCCTCGAAGGTGACCACGTTGGACACCTTGTCCCCCGTGACGGCGAGGCGCACGACGGACCCGCGGAACACGGTGTCGGGAAACGCGTCCACCTTCACCTCCGCCGCCTGCCCGATGGCAACCTTGCCCATGTCGCTCTCGTCCACCAGCGCCGTGACAAAAACGCGGGACAGGTCGGACACGACGAGGAGCGCCGTGCCGCCGCCGACGTTCATGGTGGGCGACGAGATGATCTGGCCCTGCTGCACGAGGCGGTCGGAGATGACGCCGCTGACCGGCGCGTAGACCTTGGTCTCCAGCAGCCGCTGCTGCGCGTTCTGGAGGTCCAGCTGGCAGACCTCCACATCGGCCGCGGCCAGCTTGATGTCCTCCCGGAGCAGGTCGAGCCTCGCCTCGGCCACGCGCACCCCCTGCACCCCCGCGCGGGCCTTCTCCACGCCGCTCTCCGCCTGCACGGCGGCCGCCTCGGCCGTGTCCACCTCCTCCTGGCTCGCGTACTCCTTCTCCAGCAGCGCCCGCAGGCGGCGGGTCTTCTCCTCCTGGTCGCGGCGGGACGCCTCGGCGGTGCTCATGGCGGCGTCGGCCTCCATGCGCGACCGCACCAAGTCCTGCTCCGACACCTCCAGCTCCCGCTTCGCCCGGGCGAGCTTGGCCTCGGCGGCCTCCAGGCGCACCTCGGCCTGGCGCACGTTGCGCTCCTCGTCCACGGGGAGGATGCTCATGAGCAGGTCGCCCTTCTTCACCGAGTCGCCGATGTCGTAGGGAAGCTCGATGATCTCGCCGGAGGCCTTGCTCTTGATCTCCACGTCGAGGTTCGACACGACGGACCCGTCGCAGGACACCTCCTCGCGGATGGCGCCGCGGACCACGGTTGCCGTCGGCGCCGCCTGGGTGTCCGCCGCCGTCTGCGCGCGCCGCGCGCCCAGGAACCACACGCCCGCGCCCGCGGCGGCGCCCGCAAGCGCCAGCACGACCAGAAGCTTCTTCATCACAGGTCCTCCTCAAGCGTTTCCAGCACAATCCCATGGCGCGCGGCCAGGGTGCCCTCGGCCCGGTGCAGGGCGGAGAGCGCCTGCAGGCTCCGCGCGACGGCGGTGGCCTCGGACACCCGCGCCGCAATGTAGTCCCGCTGCGCCTGCAGGACGTCCAGACTGTCGGACCGGCCCAGGCGGAAACTCTCGGCCGCCACCGCCAGCGCCTCCTCCCGCGCCGCCGCCTCCTTCCGCGCCGCCGCCGTCTGCGCGTGCTGGCTCAGCGCCTCCGTCACCGCGTTCTGCACCTCCGCGTCCGCGGAGCGCTCCAGGTGGCGGACCCGCGCCTCCGCCTGGCGGACCTGAAGCCGCGCCCGCTCCAGCCGCGCCTTCTCCGCGCGGTTGCCCAGCGTCATCTCGAAGTTCAGGCCCGCCTCGAAAGCCTCATAGGTCCGGTCGTCCAGCGACGAGGACCACGCCCCGGATCCGGTCCCCTGGCTGTTCAGCCCGTAGCTCACAAACCCGTCCAGCCGCGGCAGCAGCCCGTTGCGCGCCGCCAGCACCGACAGGTCGCCGTTGGCCGTCGCCAGCCGCGCCTGGCCCAGGTCGGGACGGAAGACCCGCGCCAGCGCCGCCGACCGCGCGTAGTCGCAGTCGGCCGCCGGCGGGTCGGGCAGGGCAATGGCGCCGAAGGCGGCCGTGTCCGCCGCCGTGTTTTCGGGGGCGACCAGCAGCCACAGGTCCGTCGTGCGCCGCGTGACCTCCGCCTCGGCGGCGCGCAGGGCCGCCTCCTGGGCCGCCACCTCCGCCTCCGCGGACACGCGGGCCTTGCCGTACAGCTTTCCAAGGGCGATCTGCGCGTCCGTCCGCGCGAGCTGCTCCTCCGCCAGCTTCAGGGCCGCGCGCCGGATGTCCAGGGTGCGCCGCGCCAGCGCCAGCTCCCAGTACGCGGTCTCGGTCTCATGGAGCAGGACGAGCACCTGCTCGCGGAACGCCAGCCCCGCGATGGCTTCGGAGTTCCGCGCCTGCCGCAGGGCGACCAGGTTCACATCGGTCCCAAAATCGCGCAGCAGCGCCTGGGTCACCGCGGCGGTCCACGACCCCGAATGCTCCGCCGCCGCGCCGTCGCTGTCGCTGCCCGCATAGTCGCCGGAAACGCTCACGATGGTGCCCGTGGGCTGCGGCCAGGAGATGGTGACGCCCGCGCTCGAGGAGGCCGTGTGGTCCACCACCACCGACGGCTCCGACACCGCCCCGTAGACCCGCGACATCTGCGTCACCAGCGTCTGCACCGCCGTGAGCGCCGCCGTCAGGCCCTCCGTGCCCGCCGGCCCTGTCACGGCCCCTGTGCCCGCGCCGGTCGTCGTCGCGGCCGTCCGGTTGGCCCCCGCCGTGCCCGGCGTGTTCCGCTCGCCGTAGCGCACCGTGGCCGAGAGGGCCGGGTCAAAGGCCGCCCGCGCCTCCGGCACCGCCTGCGCCGCAATGTGGACGTCGTAGGCGCTCACCTCGATGGACGTGTTGCGCGCCACCGCCAGGCGGAGCAGCTCCTCCAGCGTCAGGTCGGTCACCGGCGCGGGCGCGGGGGACGGCGCCGCAGCGGGGAGAACCGCGGCCGCCAGCGTGGCGGGCGGGGCCACGGAGGCCGGGGTATGGCGGGGAGTGTGCCGCGCGCAGGAGGCCGCCGCCAGCATCACCGCCGCCAGGCCCGCGCACACCGCACGCCGTCCCGGGCCGGGGTGTCTTTCTGTGTGTCTTTCCATAACCTTCAGCTCCTGCCCCGTTTTGGGGCGTGTCTGCAAGAGCAGACCCCGTGCCAAACGGGAAATGCCGAATAATATCGGAACCGGGGGGCGGGCGCGCCATTTTTGCGCACCCGGGCGCGGGGGGCCTGCGCGGATTTTGCCCGCCGGATGCTGGTCATGCCTGTCGGGCCCGTCCGATGATCCGACCGATCGGACGGATCCGTCGGATCGGTCGGATCGGTCGGATCTTCCCAGACGGCCACCGCCGCCCCACCCTTGCCGAATACGGCGGCGGGGGATATAATCGTCTGTCTGCGAAGAAAGGGAACCGGAGCATGGCCGAAGAGCGAATAAACCACCCCGGCGGCGAGGAGCTGGTGCGCCGTGAGCTGATCACACGCGAGGAGCTGGACCGCGTCCGGGAGACGGCCGCCCAGAGCGGCGTGCCCTGGTACCGCGCGCTGGTGCAGGCCCGCAAGATCGGCTTCGAGACACTGGAGGGCATCCTCCGCTACGAGTTCCACTCGCCGTCGTCGCGCAAGGCGCACAACACCCTGGGCGAGACCCTCGTGCGGCGGGAGAGCGTCACGCGCGCCCAGCTGGAGGAGGCCCTGGGCGAGCAGAGCCGCAGCGGCCGCCTCCTCGGCAGCATCCTGCTGGAGCGCGGCTTCGTCACGCGGCGCGCCATCGCCGTCGCCCTCGCCGACCAGACCGGCATGGAGTTCGCCGACCTCGACAAGACCCCCAGCGCCGCCGAGGCCCTCGACGCCGTCCCCCACGGCCTCTGCCTCAAGTGCGGCATGCTCCCCGTTGCCCTGGAGGGAGACCGGCTCACGGTCCTCGTCACGAGTCCGCAGGCGCGCGAGCGCGTGCAGGAGGTCGGCGTGCTCCTCGGAAAACGCATGCACGCCCTGCTCACGGCCAGCGACAACCTTGCCGACGAGATCCGCTCGCGCTACCAGGAGCTGGAGGAGGCGGAGGACATGCACGGCATGCCGGAGGAAACGGAGCCCACCCCCGCGCCGCAGGCGCGGACAGGAGAACAGGCCATGGACACAACGCGCGGCCCGGACGAGGGAAACCGGTTCACCGAGCTGGCGAAGCAGGCGCAGGGCACGCCGGTGGTGAAACTGGTCTCGACCATCCTCGAGGGCGCGGTGAACGCCGGCGCCACGGACATCCACCTCGACCCGCAGGACCCCGAAACGCGCGTCCGCTACCGCATTGACGGCGTCCTCCACGATGTCATGAGCCTGCCCAGGGCCCAGCACCACGCCGTCGTCTCGCGCGTGAAAATCCTCGCCGACATGGACATCACCGAGACCCGCCACCCCCAGGACGGACACCTCAAGGACCTCATCAACGGACGCAGCCTCGACATCCGCGTGGCCACCCTGCCCACCTTCCTCGGCGAGCGCGTCGTCATGCGCCTCCTCGACCAGGCCGCCGTCCTCTCGGGCATCCGCGACCTCGGCATGGACAAGGCCGACGAGAAGACCATGCTCCGCCTCGTCGGCCAGCCCTACGGCATGATCCTCGTCACCGGGCCCACGGGCAGCGGCAAGACCACCACCCTCTACGCCGCCCTCAACCAGAAGGACGTTTTCAGCGAAAGCATCGTCACCATCGAGGACCCCGTGGAGTACCAGCTCCCCGGCATCAACCAGGTCCAGGTGGACACCGACATCGGCCTCACCTTCGCCGCCACGCTCCGCGCCACCCTGCGCCAGGACATTGACGTCCTCCTCATCGGCGAAATCCGCGACGTTGAGACCGCCCAGATCGCCGTGCGCGCCGCCATGACCGGACACCTCGTCTTCAGCACCCTGCACACCAACGACGCCGTCGAGGCCGTCGGCACCCTCCGCAACATGGGCATCGCGCCCTTCCTCATCTCCGCCGCCCTCACCGCCGTCGTCGGCCAGCGCCTCGTCCGCAAAATCTGCCCCGAGTGCAAGAAGGCCTACAAGCCCGGGAAGGACCTGCTGGAGGCCCTGCGGCTGCCCGGGGACACCAAGCGCCTCCACAAAGGCGCCGGCTGCCCCGCCTGCCACCACACCGGCACCCACGGCCGCACGGGGGTCTTCGAAATCCTCGAAATCACCCCGAAAGTCCGCGGCCTCATCCTCGCCGAAGCCGGCGCCGAAGCCATCGCCGAAGGCGCCGGCATGCGCCCCATGGCCGAAAGCTGCCGCGCGAAAATCCTCGACGGCGTCATCAGCGCCGAGGAATACCTCCGGGTTGTGCGCGCCTAGCCGCTTCGGACAGAATGGACGCGCCGGGCGGGGAAGGGACACCCGGACGGGCGGTGAACCACGACAGGAGGAACGCTTTCATGGCAGCAGAAGTGCCCGGCGGCGAACTCGTGCTCTACCAGACGCCGGACGGCCGCACCCGCGTGGAATGCCGCTTCGCCGAGGAAAGCCTCTGGTTGAGCCAGGCGCTCATGGCGGAGCTGTTTCAAACCACACCGCAAAACATCACCCTGCATCTGAAAACTCTGTATGCGGAAGGCGAGATCGAGGAGCGGGCAACTTGTAAGGATTTCTTACAAGTTCGGATGGAGGGCGTCCGGCAGGTCCAGAGAGCGGTCAAGTTCTACAACCTCGACGCCATCCTCGCCGTGGGCTACCGCGTGCGGTCGCCGCGCGGCGTCCAGTTCCGCCAGTGGGCCACGGAGCGCCTGCGTGAGTACCTCGTGAAGGGGTTCACGATGGACGATGACCGGCTGAAGAACCCGCCCGTCGAGGGGTCGGGCGTGCCGGACTATTTCGACGAGCTGCTGGAGCGCATCCGCGACATCCGCGCCAGCGAACGGCGCATGTACCTGCGGGTGCGGGAGATTTTCGCCCTCGCCGCCGACTATGACCCGAAACGGGAGAAGACCTCCACGTTTTTCGGTGTCATGCAGAACAAGCTGCATTTTGCCGCCACGGGCCAGACAGCGGCGGAGCTCATCCGGCGGCGCGCCGACCACACGCTTCCCAACATGGGCCTGACCTCCTTCAAGGGCGGACGGGTAACCAAGGCCGACGTGACCACGGCGAAGAACTACCTGAACGAGGCGGAAGTCTCCGAACTGAACCGCATCGTGGTCATGTGGCTGGACTACGCCGAGGATCAGGCGCGGCGGAGGAAACAGGTGTTCCTTCGGGATTGGGAGGCCAGACTCGATGCGTTTCTTGAGTTTAATGAGCGGGCTGTCCTGACCCGTGCAGGCAGCGCAACAAAAGCGGAGGCTCATTCCCACGCCGAAGCAGAGTACGAGCGGTTTGCCGCGCGCCGACGCGCACAACTGGAAGCGGAAGGCGCACGGGATGCCGTGGATACCTTGGAGCAGACAGCGAAGCAGCTTCCCGACACGGCTTCAAAGCGTGTCAGGAAACCAAAGTCCTAATGGTGTCCACGGTTAAGCAAGCAACATAAAGAACTGCCTGAGACTTCTGAGGGGGGCGTCTTGAGGATATTGGGGATAACTTAGGGAGAACCGCCCAGCGGGCGCGGGTAAATTAGAGTCTGTAAGATGTTGCCAATAAATGATTTGCCGGTTGTTGAAAAAATCCTGCCTTTGAGCGCGGGGTGTCCAAGTAATGAAAGGACAATGGGTTATGCCAGTTAAGCAAGGCGGTGCCTCGCAGGGCGCGGTACGAACCTCTTTTTCGGGAGAACCGGAGGAGGAACGGTGGAGAGGGGGACAGCTTATCCCCAGAAGCGGGGGCGGGACGGGGGTTGTCCCGGGGGCCGAGTCGGGCTGTTGGGGACAACCGGGAGAAACGGGGGAAGGTCATCCCCTATTTCTCCACCGGCCAAGTCCAGAGGCGGCAGGGCCATAGGATGGTTTCCGGGGTTTTCCACCGGCCTACTGCTGGTACGACTTGATTTTTACATCTCTTTGTCCTTATAAGATAGGAAAACTTTTGCCCGTGGGGGCATGGAGACACGACAATGCGCATCCAAGTTCCGAAAACCGAGCTGGCCAGTGCGGTGAACAAGGTCAAAAGCGTGGTCAAGGAGAAGAGCGCCCTGCCTATCCTGTCGCACTTGCTCCTGGAGACGGGGGACAGCTGCGTCTATGTGACGGGCACGGATCTGAAGACCACCCTGATCGCAAAGGTGGACTGCACCGTGGAACGGCCGGGCACGCTGGCGGTCAACGGCCAGCGTCTGGCCTCGCTGCTCGGGGAGGACGAGGAAGGGGACGCCATCTTCGACATCGAGGAGGATGGTGTGGTTCTGTTCGCCTGGGGAAACACGGAGACCCGCCTCTTCAGCATGCCGGCGGATGATTTTCCGCCGGTGAAGAAGGTGGAGGCCGGAGTGGCGCTGTCTTTCAGCCAGGCCGTTCTCCGGCGGCTGTTTCAGAAGACGGCGTTCGCCATCTGCACGGAGCAGGGCCGGTACAATCTGACGGGGCTGCTGTTTGAACTGCGCGGCGGAAAGCTGACGGTGGTGGCCACGGACGGACGGCGCATGAGTTTGGCGGCAGCGGACGATCCGGTGGACACGGACCAGGAAATCAAGGTGATCATTCCCGCGAAAATGGTCACGGAGCTTGCCAGTCTTTTCTCGTCTGATCCGGAGGCAATGGTGGATGTGCGCGTGGAGAGCAGCCATGTGGCCTTCAGCATGGAGGGCATGACCGCCATCTCCGCGCTCATTGAGGGCAGCTTCCCCAACTACGAGATGGTTATCCCGAAGAAACACGACAAGGAGGTGGTGGTGGGGACGGAGGCCTTCTCGCGCGTCATGCGACTGGGCTTCAAGATGACAAACGACAAGTTCCGCAACGTGCGGCTCTGCATGCGGCCGGACGTCATGCAGGTGGTGGCCAAGACCCCGGAAGTCGGCGAGTATACCGAGGAAATCCCGGTGGAGTACAGCGGGGAAGAGGTGGAGATCGCCTTCAACCCGATCTATGTGCTGGATGTTCTCCGCAATGTCGAACAGGAGAAGGTCTGCCTGCTGCTGAAGGACACGGCGAGTCCCGGGGTCATCAAGCCCTACACGGACGCGCCGGTGGACAACTACGTGAACGTGGTCATGCCGATCCGCATCTGACGCGTTTAAACAGGGTAATAGCAAAAAACCGCCTCCACCTTCCGGGTGGGGGCGATTTTTTGCTGGGGCGTGTCGGGGGGATTGCCCGGTCGCGGGGAACGGCACGACCCCGATGTCGGCGAGAGTGCCGCGCGGCGAACGCGCCACAGTAGCGCATTCGCCGCGTCGGTGGAAGACCCCAAGAAGGTGCAGAGACGACATCTTTGCGTTCCCCCAGAAGCCTCTTGGCAAACGGAAAGCCCTCCCTCGCGGGCGCGTTCATATCCAAGCGATTAGGAGCTTGTGGCAAAAGGCTAGAGCAACTTCAGGTTGAGATGCGGCATTTCCAGGAGGACGTCCAGTAAGCGCACCGAGGTGGCACGGGCTTCCAGCCCGTGTGTCTTGGGCTGTAGCCATGACCCAAGACACGGGCTGGAAGCCCGTGCCACCTCGAAGTCCGTCCCCGCCGTCTTCCTTTCGATACGGCATTTCAACCATAAAATGCCGTAACGACAGTATTTTTGACCCTTTATAGCCTTTGCACAAAGCCTTTACTGACGGATATTCAACGGTGCGAGGTCTGCGCGTTGTGCAGGTCCCCCTTTCAGGGGGGCGGTTCGCGGGAGCGAACAGGGGGATGTTCCGGAGATTTGGCAATGGTGCCAGCGATAAGAACATCCCCCGGCCGCGAAAACGCGCCTTGTGACTGCGCGCTGAATGCATCTATGATGGCGAGCACATCGGTTCACCCACCGGATGCGACACAATGGGGGTATTCTGGCACGAGATTGCGTCACTACGTTCGCAATGACGCGGGAACGCACATCATTGCGAACGTAGTGACGCAATCCCGTGTCCGTCCCGGCACCGGTCCGCACCCATCTTGTCCGGTGATCAGCGGACAAGAAAACAGTTGATTTCTGTGAGGGTTTTGTGGTATAAAATGGAGGGTAGAGGTGTTATTTTCTTTTGACCGCATGGAGGAGCATGCGTTGACAGAGGAACTATCAGGAGTGGTGGCTGTTAAAGGGCCTTTCGTTTCCGCCGATGTTCAGAGGCTGCTTGTCGGCGAGGGGTTGACTTGGAATCCCCAAAAGGAATTGTTGCTGGCCCGGCACGCGGAACTTCTGAGGGAGTGGAACGACATGGCCGGACTGGTCTCGAAGTCCGACCTTCAAGATCTTGGGAAACACTACGCGGACTCGTTGTCCCTGGGGGGGATTATCAAGCTGTTGGGCGCGTCGGAGGGACGCCTGCTGGACATTGGCACCGGAGGGGGATTTCCAGCCATTCCCCTAAAGATACTCCTTCCTCAGCTCAAGATGACCCTAGTGGAACGGAACGAGAAGAAGATCGGGTTTTTGCACAAGGCAGTCGCCGTCCTGGGTCTGTCCGATGTGCGGGTGGTTCACGGCGAATTTCCGGCGGCGGTGCGGGGGCAGGACCGTCCCAATGTGGTTACGTCGCGGGCCGTCGAGAAACCCGAGGTTCTCCGGCGTGCGTTGTCGCACTGGCTTCCGAGAGGGGTGGCCTACTTGTGCCAGTACCCGGACGTCTGCGAATTCTCCAGCGCCATGTTCCACGTGGAACAATGCAGCGGACTCTGGTCGGCAAAGGGACTTCGGCGCGGCACCCTTCGGCTGATACGCCGCATTTGACCGCCGCCGTGTTCCACGTGGAACACCCGCGCGGCAGGTTATCCACAAGTTATACACACCCTGCCATCCCCCCCCGTTTCTCCCAATTTCCCACCCGCCGCTCCTCGTCGGCGGGAAAACCCCTGTATTCCCACGTATTTTCTTGACAACCGTGGAGGCTTCCCCTTGACTCTGGGCACCATTAGAGATACAATGGGCTGGGAAGTGGCCTTCTATCCACATGCAGGGAAAGGCCCGTGAGTCCCGTCTAACTCCGGAGATTCGGACTATGCGCCAGACAGCACTTGCGGTAACCGCCACTTGGATGATCCTGTTCCTGAACTTCTTCCCCGCCGCCGCGGAGGACGTTGACACGTTCCGGGCCCAGGTGGAGGCCGACTGGTTTCGCCAGGAGGCGCGCGCGGGACAGACCCCAGGGTCACCCGAGAGTCTGGCGGCGACTTTGGCGCGGGTCGAACGCCTGCTGGAGGCCCTGGCCCATGTGCCGCAGGTGAAGCAGGACCGAACCCGTCTTGACGGCTTCCGACGGGAAGTGGAGGCGGCGGACGGGCTGGGGGAGGAACAGCGGCGGGAACTCTACACCCGCCTGCGGGGGTTCGTCCGGGAGACGGCCCTCAAGAACCCCCTCCTCGCCGACACCCCCGTGGTCTTCATGCAGCGCCGCCGCTTCATCTGCCAAATGCTCCACGAGTACCTCGGGTACTATTACGATTACGGCGATATTGATGGTGGAGGCATTTATGTGCTGGAGCGGCCGGGATTCTCCCCCGCCAAGCGCGATCTTGTGGCCGGGCGGCTTCCCCGGGGCAATTACACCACCCTCTCCCTGGCCTACGACGCGAAAACGCTCTATTTTGCCTTCGCGCCCCGGGCCGAGGGGGAGAAACCCGACTTTTATTCGCCGGACCGCCGCTGTTTCCATCTGTACGCCCTGGACCCCGAGGGCGGGAACCTGCGCGCCCTGACGAACGGCCAGAACGATGATTTCGACCCCTGTCCCCTGCCGGACGGCGGCCTCGCGTTCATGTCCACCCGCCGGGGCGGGTTTACGCGGTGCAACAACCCCTGGGAACCCCTGCCGGCGCACACCCTGCACCGGCTGGACCCCGACGGCGCCGTGCGGGCGCTCTCCGTCCATGAAACCAGCGAGTGGCACCCGAAAGTGCTGAATGACGGGCGGATCGCCTATATCCGGTGGGATTACGTGGACCGCTCGGCGGCCCATTTCCACGGGATTTGGATCACGAACCCGGACGGGACGGGCACCCGCCAGCTTTTCGGCAACTACACCCAGCGGATTAACGCCTGCTATCAGCCCCACCCCATCCCCGGCTCGTCCCGGGTGGCCTTCCTCGCCGGGGCGCACCACGCCAATGTGGGCGGTTCCCTGGTTCTGCTGGACCCCGCCAAGGCGCGTCTGGACCCCGCCACGGGGGAGGACGACTTCTCTTCCCTGGAATCCCTGACTCCGGAGGTCTGCTTTCCCGAGGCCCCGGACACGTGGCCGGAGTCGTATTATCACAGCGCGTGGCCCCTGTCCGAGGACTTCTTCCTGGTCAGTTTCAGTTTTGACCCCCTTCCCGGCATGAACGCAAAGACCCAGGAGGACACGGAAACGGGGATTTACCTGTTCGACCGCTTCGGGAACCTGGAGTTGCTGTACCGTGAACCGGGCATTTCCAGCATGTACCCCATCCCCCTGGCCCCGCGTCCCGCACCCCCGGTGATCCCGGATGCCCGGGAGGCGGACCAGGCGGAAACGGGGGAATTCCTGCTGGCCAACGTGAACGAGAGCCATCTCGCCTTCCCCGAGGGGCGGCGCATCCGCGAGCTGCGTGTTTTCCAGCTCCTCCCCAAGAGCGAGACCCATGTGGTCGACGAGCCCCGCATCGGCCTCGCCCACGCCGAGTCCGCCCGGATGCTGCTGGGCACCGTGCCCGTGGAGGCTGACGGTTCGGCGCGGTTCCGCGCCCCCGCCCTGAAGCCCCTGGCGTTTCAGGCGGTGGACGAGGCGGGGCGTGCGGTGCAGGGCATGCGCAGCGCCGTGTACCTCCAGCCCGGCGAGCGCCGGAGCTGCGTGGGGTGCCACGAGTCCACCGGCCGCGCTGCGGGGGCCGTGAATCCCCGGCCCCTGGCGGCGGCGCGGCCGCCCTCGGAAATCACCCCCGGCCCCGACGGCACCCGCCCCTGGAACTTCACCCGCCTGGTGCAGCCCATCCTGGAAAAGCACTGTGTCCAGTGCCACGACCGGCCGGGCACCGCGAAGCCCCGCCTCGGCGGCGGGGAGGAAGGCCCCTTCACCCAGGCCTATGCGTCCCTGGGCCTCTTCGTGCGCTGGTATGGATGGGGCGACGAAAGCATCAGCCAGATCACCACCCGGCCCGGCGAAATGCCCGCCGACATGAGTCCCCTGACGGCAATTCTCCACGACGCGAACCACGCGGACAGCGCGCGTCTGACCGATGAGGAGTGGCGAACGCTCTACCTGTGGATCGACGGCAACGCGGCCTTCTACGGGAGTTACTCCGAACCCGAGCGGCTGGCCCAGCGGCGGGGCGAGGCCATTCCCGCGCCGGCGCTCCAGTAACAGCAACCGCCACTAATACTGCGGATAAAAATAGCTCTTGATTTTCTCCGAAAACTGTGTTATCCTCGCGCTGATGGTGGCGTGAGGAGGGGCCTTGGGGCTTTACCGGCCCTTCCGACGTTTTAGGAAGTAACGTCGAAACATCCTGTCTTTTGGTGGGACGCAGGATGCCTTCCGGGGACGGGACGCGCAGGCAGCGGCTCTTGGGGCAGTATCAGGCAGACAGCCGCGCGGGTGAGTTTTCCAGCAGTGCTTGGGGACGAAATGTGTCGGCACGCATGAAGGGTTTTTGTCACATTTTACTATTGTTTATACAACATATGTTCCGCTGTCCGTCTTCCGGCCGCCGCATCCGTGCCGGGCGGTCTGTCCCGTGAGCGTTCCCGGATGCCCGCAATGTGCGCGGGCGTCCGAAAGAGCGAAGAGAAATCGAATAGAGGAGGAAGCAAGCCATGCCAACCATCAGTACCCCAAACAACGAGTTCTGTCTTGACCTGTCGAACCAATGGGACACCCAGAACAATCATGTTACCGAAGTCGTCGTGGACCACAGCGGTGACTACACCGTCATCTACAACCCCGTGGCCGCTCCTCCCCTGGGGCGGGCGGTCAAGGAGCAAGGCTGGATGCAGTGGTTAGCAACCGAGTTCCAAGCGGCAAGCACCGCCTTTCACACAATTCCAGACCCGGTCGCGAGTGCTACCGCCGGACTTGTCTTCGCCCCGTCGGGGGCTGTTCGTTACCTCCTGGTGTGGGACGCAGGCAACACCACCTGTTGGACGCTCATGATTGTCAGGGCGCCAGGGTCCACCATGACGGCCGCACTGAGGATTGCCTCTCGCAACCTGTCTATTCCCGTTTAGCAGGCGTCACCTCAGACGTTCACACAGACACCGGCAAGAACACAAAGGGAGTGTTTTCCATGAAAGCATATCTTGGGGCATCCATTGTGATCGCGTTCATGCTTGCATCAGGCTGCGCATTCAAGCATGTCCGCTTTGACAACAACACAACATACGAGGACAAGGCGCAGAAAATCCGCATTTCCGAGCGGGATGTGCGGGTGTCCGCCCAGTTCAGCATGCATGACGCCGTTGTGAACGACGTCCAGAAGTCTTTCGGGCTGACGTACAAGGGCGCGGCAACCCTGACACGAACACATGACGCGCTGGAAGACGCCGAGGCGGCAAGAGATGACGTGCTTGCAGAGCGCGCGCGGCTCGCGGAGGTGCTCGTTGATATCCAAGGGATTGAGGGGACGCTCCAGGCGGTGGTAGGGAAGGTCAGAACCATTATGGAGACGTCAAACACCGCCAAAGGATCCGAGGACGCCTGGACAGCATTCCAGACAAACTTCATGAAGAACCTCGAAGGCATCCAGAGCAACTCCCGGGACGGGGGCTTTCCCGAGGTCGCCGACGCGGTGGGGAAGATCGGTGCGGAAGTCACCACGTCCCCCGAGTGGAAAACTCTGGGGGAGAACTTCGGAACCGGCGAGGATATTGAGAGCACTCCGGCCTTCAACAAGCTTTACACGAAGATTCAGACGGCGTTTACCACATATCTTCCCCCGGCATTGCCGGAAACCCGAAAGAAGTTGGAGGCGCTTCAGAAGGAAGAACAGGTTCTTACCGCCAAGGCTGGGGAGCTTCACAAGACCTTGGTGCGGCTGCTTCCCAAGCCGGAGGACCGGGCTGAACTCACCTCCGTCATCCGCGAGGCGCGGAAGAACGCCCCGGAGCCTGCGGCGGCGGGCGGGGTTTCGGGGCCCGCGGGCTTGGCCGTGAATCTGGCGAAGGAGGTGCTGGACGGGAAGAAGTCGGAGCTGACCGAGGCGAAGGAGGCGCTGGGCAAGATCCAGGAGCTGGCGATGCCTGCGCTGGCCAAGTCGGCGGCGGTGAACGCGCAGAAGCGGGCGATCCAGGACCTCCAGGGCGAGTACAACGAGGCGGTGAACGATTTTCTCTCCGTGGTGTCCGACGTGTCGGCGGTGACGGACTATGACGGGCCGGGCGAGCGGGGCACCATTTGGGCCATAAGCCTCTTCGGGGCGCGCGACACGATCCAGCGGTATCCGAACGGGATGGTGAAGAGCGTGGGCCCCAATCAGTACCGCAAGAGTCTCGGGACGACCATCACCGAGGAGATGTTCCGCACCCTGCGGGTGCTGGGCATCCCCGCGTCCTACGTTGCCGGGGTGGTGGCCCTCGCCGACTGAGCCGGGCATGGCGGCTCCCCCCCGCCGGACCGCCAAATGACCTTGTCGTTCCCAGGGAAGAAGGGCCCCATCCGACCGATCGGACGGATCCGACGGATCGGTCGGATGGGGCGCTATTGGCCGGGTGCCCCCTTTCCCCTCGTTCCCAAGTTTTTCTACTTGGGAACGCACTTGGCAGCGAAGCTCCGCTTCGCGATTCCCTCGGCGTGGGGCGGCCGTTCAAGGGCGCAGGGGCGCGGTAGCGGAGGCAACAAACGTAGAAGCGGCTTCCAGCCGCTTTCTTCCGGGACTTTCGCCAACCCCAAAGAACGCGGCAGGATGCCGCGTCCACGTCGCCGCCGTCCCGGCGGCCTTGTCTGCGGCCGCTTTCCGTCCCTACTCCACGACCTCGATGGGGTTGGCGATGATCCAGGGGGCCATGTCGCGGGCGACGTCGTCGCCGGCGAAGGTGATTTCGCCGGGCATGCCGATGGCGGCCTCGACGCGGTATTTGCCGGGCTGGGCCACGGCGTATTCGAAGGTTTTCCCGTCCTGCGTTGCGAGGGGTTTGGTGTCGCGGTAGAGGGTGAACTTGCAGGGGAGCGGGGCCTCGGCGCGGAGTTTGAGGTCGGGGGTGAGGGCGATGGTGTCGCCCATGGTGGCCTGTTTCCCGCCGCCCTCGGCAACGAAGGCGAAGCCTTTGGCGTCTGCGAGCAGGTTGAAGGCGACGAAGGCGCGGCCCTGCCGGACGGCGTCGAGGAGGGCGGGCTCGGTCAGCTCCTTCGCGAGGAGGTGGGTGTTCACGAAGCGCGAGGAGCGCTTGTAGGGGTCGAGGTCCAGGCGGAAGAGCTGGTCGCCGGGCTGGAAGCTGCCGAACTTCAGGCGCAGGAGGGAGCGGGTGAGGAGGTTGAGCCGGAACTCGGCCATCTTCCTTTTCGGGTCGCTGTGGCCGGTGTCGAGGAGGAGCAGCGTGTCGTCGGCGGTGTAGACCCCGCGGAGGCCGACGTTCTGGTGGCAGTCGTTGGCGGCGATGGCGGTGATTTTCCGGTGGCGGCTCTGCTCGTCCCATTTCTGCTGGACCATGGAGAGGACGGCGAAGTCGAACATGCCGCGGAAGGTCTGCTCGGGGAAGGCGCGGGCGTTGAGCAGGAGGTTCTTCACGGTCTCCACGCGGGCAAGCCGGTCAATCATCTCGTCCAGCATGTCGGTGTGGATGTTGTATATTTCCATGCCGTCAATCTCGGGGATTTCCCAGGGGCGGTGCGCCTCGTTGTGGCCGACGCAGAGGACGCCGCCCAGCGCGCGGATCTGTTTCGCCTGCTCCGCCGGGTCGGCGCTGTTATCCAACACCGTGTCCGGCGGCAGCCCCCAGGGCATGAAGCCGTCGTGCATCTCGTAGCCCTGGACGAAGAGGACGCCGTCGTGGACGCCGCGCCAGCCGCGGGAGTAGTCGGCCTTTCCCTGGTCCACATGGTCCGACAGGAACATGAAGTCGCACTTGGCGGCGTGCATGGCCTCGAGGATCTCCGGGAAGGAGACCTCGGAGTCGTGGGACAGCTCGGAGTGGGCGTGCATGACGCCGCGGTACTCGTTCCAGCCGGTCTGGAGGGCGACGGGCTGGAGGTTCGCGGCGTGCTCCTGCCACGCGGCGGCCTGGCGGGGGTAGAGCGACCAGCGGTGGTAGAGCTGCGTGCCGAAGGCGGCGAAGAACGCCGCCGTGAGCACCAGCATGAGCACGATGACGGAAAGGCAGCCCCATTTCGCCGTGCGGCGCGCCGCGCCGCGGAGAATCCGCTTGGTGTCCATCAGGCCCTCTCGGCGCCGGGGCGGGGCCCGGCGGGTGCGCCCGCCGTCCGCGCGGGCCGGGGCATTATACCCGAAGGGGGCGCACCGCGCCCGCGGAGAAGAAAGCCGGGCCCGGGAGGGGACAGCGCGCATGGATGGACAGGATGGGCAGGACGGGGGAAAGAAATCCCGCGCATCCTGTTTTTCCATGTTAACCCTTCCGGGCCGCGCCCCTGCCGGTCCCCGGTCCCCTACTTCCCCTCCAGGGCCGCGAAATCGAGAGCCCCTGCCTCCACCGTTTCGGCGAGGGGGGCGCCGGTTTCGGCGTCGCGGAGGGTGACGGCGATGCGGTAGGTGAGGGACTCGACCATCACCTGCCGGGACAGGATGACGGTCTCGCCGGCGCGCCAGGCGGTGGAGGGCGGGTCGGGGAAGAAGTCCCAGTAGTACATGCCGAGTTCGCGGGGCACGGGCGGGAGTTTTCCGAGGTCCTCCGGGCGGGGGGTGGCGGTGACGGTGAGGGCGAGATCGCCCTGCTGCGCCGTTTCGGGCAGGAGCACGATCCGCACGGCGGCCCAACCGGGGAAGAGCGGGGTCACGTGCATGCCGAGGAGGCGCAGTCCGTCCCCGAGCGGCGCGGTGCCCTGATAGGGCCGCAACAGGTCCGCAAAGCGCCCCTCCAGCGCGATGCGCACCTGGTCCGGCAGCGCGGCGGCGGGGTCGCGCAGGAGGTCGTACACGTCGAAGAGCGTGGAGGCCGTCTCCGGGGTGCGGGGGGTGCGGCGGCACAGGGCGTGCAGCCAGCCCTCCGGCAGCGCGCCCCGCCCGGGCACCCGCCGGTGCGCGAGGGATTCGTACCCGGCGGCGTGCAGCTCCGCCGCCCACGTCTCCAGCCGCGCCGTATGGTCCCCGTCGGTGGGGGACCACAGCAGGACATGGTCCGGCGGCACGGCGGGCGGGGTCAGCAGCTCCGCCGGGGCCTCCCCCACCGCACCGGGGCGCAGGGGCCGGAGCGACGCGTCACCCGCGCGGAGGAAGGTGGGGCGCAGGGGGGTGGGGTCCGGATCGAAGAAGCGGGCGTGCAGCGCCGCGCCCAGCCGGGCGGGCCGCTCGGCCACCAGGGCGACGGTGGCGGGGCCGGGGTCTTCCGCCGCGCCGCGGCGGCGCTCTTGGAGGGCGATGTCCCGGAAGGTCTCCAGCACCGCCGATGCCTCCCGCTGCGGCGGGTGGATCGTGTAGTTCCCCATGGCGACCACGGGCTTGAAGACAACCAGCCCGGTGTTGCCCAGGGCGCGGCTTTCGGCGGGGAGGCCGTCATGGGGCACGGCCACGGGCCCCAGTCCGAGGAGGGACAGGTTGGCGCACTGGAACAGGGCGGCCGCGCCGAACAGGACGGTGGCTGCGGCGCGGAGGGGGCGCCCGGGGATCAGGTCAAAGCCCCGGTCGGCGAGGAGCGCCAGGGCGGGCAGCATGGGCAGGAGGAAGCGGGGGTTGCGCAGGGTGAACACGCCCGCGAGCATCAGCACCGCGCCCCCGACCCACACGAGGCAGAGCAGGGAGGACGCGTTCCAGTTGCGGCGGCGCAGCAGCGCGGGCACGCCGAGGGCGGCGAGCAGCGCCAGCGGCAGGAAGAGGGCCTCGTTCACCGCGTGGGCGGCGTAGACGGGCCAGAAGCGTTCCACGGCGGCGGCGGGGGCCGTCTCCGGGATGCGGCGCGCCGGGGGCGGCGGGTCCTGCGCGAGGTCCGGGTCGTCGAGGGGCGGGTGCGGGGGCTGGGGCGTTTCGCCGAAGGGGCCGAGCCATCCGGCGGCGTCGCCGTGAACCAGGCCCTCCGCCGTGCCCCGCTGGGCGCCCCACCAGGCGAGCAGGTCGGCGCGGTGGTAGAGGGACCATCCGGCGAAGGGGCCGGCGGCGAGCAGCGCCACCAGCAGCAGGCGCGCGCAGTGCCGCCGCAGGCCGAAGGGGGCCAGGTCGCCGGGGACCGCGCCGGAGGCCGCGCGCAGGATTCCCCACGCGGCCCATGCCAGCGCGGGGGCCAGCAGGCAGGCCGGGGCGTCGGGCTTGCAGAGCCATGCCCACCCCGCCAGCAGGCCGAAGGCGCGCGCCCAGCCGGGGCGCAGCAGGAACCCGCTGCGCAGGAGGGCGTAGAGCGCCCAGAGGCCCAGGGCGGCCGCCGCCATGTCGGGGGAGAACAGGCGGGACATGCCGAAGGCCAGGGGCATGCAGCTGAACAGGAGGGCGGCGCGGGCCGCCTCGCCGGAGCGCCGCGACCGCCGCGCCAGCAGGTACACGCCGAGGATCATGCTTTCAAACAGGAGCAGCGGCACGAGGGTCAGGCGGTCGGGGCTGAACCCGAACACGAGGGCCGCCGCCGCCCCGAGCAGGTGCGGCAGGGGCGGATAGGGGGAACGGAAGGCCGCCAGCGCTGCCAGCCGCCCCTCCTCCGGCGGCGCGCCCAGCAGCGCGTAGTAGTCCGCCGCCACGCGCAGGTGGTGCGCCTCGTCGCCCCGGAGGTCGTGGTGGTCCATCCCCAGCCAGACCACGCCGAGGACAAGATGCGCCGCCAGGACGAGCACCAGCATCCACGGGCCATGGCCCGGATCGGGCCGGGGTGCGGCCTGCGGCGGCGGCACCGCCGCCGGGGCGGGAAAGGTGTTTTCCTCGGTCATGCGGGGAGTCCCCTGGCAGCCTGTAAAGACGGCTGTCTGTTCTTGGTCCCCCCTTGAGGGGGGTGGTTCGCGGGAGCGAACCGGGGGATGTTCCGGACTCCCCACCCACGGCGGAGGAGAAGAACATCCCCCGTCCGCGAAGACGCGGCCACCCCCCTCAAGGGGGGACCAAGACGTCGCGTGAGCATCAGGTTCGCGAACGCTCCCGGGCTTGTCCCTGATGGAGACGCGTTGAAAGATCCAAGACGCCTGTTGCGGATGTTTGCCACGGCGCGCTACACCACGCAGCCGCTTGGCGCGGCGGGTGCGGCGGCGGCCGCCACGGCGTACTGCGCCGCCAGGCCGGTGGAGAGCGGACACTGCGGCGCGCGACCCGTGGCCGCGGCGTCCAGCCAGTCGGCCAGCAGCAGGGCCGCAGGGGAGAGCACCGCGGGCGGCGCGGACAGCTCCTCCTCCGCGCCGGTTTGGGGGAGGAGGCGGACCCGGTCGGGGAACAGCTCCAGCGCCGCACGGTCGCCGCGCAGCATGACGGACCGGTTCCGGGAGACCCACGGCCCGGAGGCCAGGTGGATTTCCACGCCGCCGGCGAAGTGGAACGCGGTCATGAGGGCGTCGGGTGTTTCGCTGACCAGGTGCCAGATGCCGCTGGCGGAGCAGACCCGCGCGGGCGCGCCAAGGCCCAGCAGCGCCAGCAACGGGGCGAGCTGGTCGAAGTGCGCCTGCGCGGCGGGGCCGAGGCTGTCGGCGCGCCGCGCGCGCCAGCCGTCGGCGGGGAGGCAGCGGGCGGCGGACTGGCACCAGGCCACGCGCCCGAGCCTGCCGGAGGCAAGTACCTCCGCCGCAAGCCGCCAGCCGGGCGACAGGAGGGCCGCCGCGCCGACCTGCACCGCCGGGGCACCGGGTCGGGCCGCCCAGGCGGCGAGGCGTTCCGTGTCTTCGGGGGCGGCGCAGAGGGGCGTTTCGAGGTAGACCGGCAGGCTGGCCGACAGCGCGGCAAGGGCCGTTGGCGCATGCGCCGCGTCGGGCAGGGCGACCACCACGGCGTCCGCGCGGGACGGGTCGGCGGCCGCCTCCCAGGACGATGCGATCCGCGCGCCGTGGCGGCGGGCCGCGGCGCGGGCGCGGGCGGGGTCGGCGTCGCACACGAGGGCCGTCTCCACGGGGAACCCCGCGCGCCGCAGGGCGTCGAGGGCGTCCAGCAGCGCCGCGCCGCGCGCGCCGCATCCGGCGACGGCGACACGGCGGACGGGGCCCGCCGCGCGCGCCCGCGAGGCGGCCAGGCCCGCGGCGGCGGCGGTGAGAAAGGCGCGCCGGTTCATGGGGTGTCCTCCTTGAAAAGGCGGGAGGCGGACCCTTCCGGGCCCGCCTCCGCGTGTTTACTGTCTCGTGTGCCTGGGGCCCCTCACGCCTTGAACGGGGGCTTCAGGCTCCAGCCGTTGCGGTACTCGCGGTAGGCCCAGGCGTTGGCGGTCTTGACGGCCTCGGCGTCGCCGCCGGTGAACTTCTGCGTCTCCGCGTCCCAGCCCAGGGTGGCGGTGCCGTGGGTCGGGGCCTCGTCCGGGATGCTGTCGCCGGTGACCTTCGCGCCGGAGGCGAACTGCGCCCCGGCCACATAGGCGCAGGTACCGATGTGGCAGACGCGCGTGGTGTTGAACAGCACGTCAATCGGCGAGTTCGGCGTGGCCGTGCCGCGGATGCTGTCGGCGAAGTTCTGCCAGTGCGGCTTGTTCAGCGCCTCCTCCTGGTCCGGCGTCTCGGGCTCGATCCGCTCGGTGGCGGTCTTGGCGTCCGCCGTCTGGTTCTGGGGCGAGGCGAAGACATTCAGGCCGTTGCGGTCCACGCGGACCACGCCGCGCTCGCCGTAGAACACGATGCCGTGGTCCGGCTGCTGCCCGTCGAAGGTGAGGGGGTTCCACACCCGGTTGTTGAAGGAGAGGATGAAGTCGTCGAAGCGGTAGAGCACCTCGAGGGTGTCCGGGGTCGTGCGGCTGTCCTTCATCAGGTACTTGCCGCCGACGGTGGACACGGACTTCGGCTGGAGGTCGTCGCCCAGGGCCATCAGGGCGATGTCCATCAGGTGGGCGCCCCAGTCCGTGATCTTGCCGCCCGAATAGTCCAGGTACCACCGGAAGTTGTAGACCCAGCGGTTCACGTTGAAGGGGCGGTGCTCCACCCAGCCCTGGTGCGCCTCCCAGTTGAGCCCCTTGGCGGCGTACTTCTCGGCGTCCGTGTCGCCCATGCCGATCCCCTCGATGGGGCCGTTGTCCAGGGAGAAGGTTTCCACGCGGGCCACCTTGCCGATGCCGCCGGACTTCACAATCTCCACCGCCTTCCGGAAGTGCTGGCCCGAGCGCTGCATGTTGCCGCCCTGGAACACCACGCCGCTCTCCTTCACCGCCTGGAGCATGGCGTGCGCCTCGGCGATGGTGGTGCTCAGGGGCTTCTCGCAGTAGATGGACTTCTTCGCCGCCGCCGCGTACAGCGTGGGCAGGCAGTGCCAGTGGTCCGGCGTCGCGATGACCACCGCGTCCACGTCCGGGTTGTCAATCACCTCGCGGAAGTCCGGCACGATCTTCGCGTCCGGAATCTTATTGGCGAACATCTTCATCACCCGCTGCTCGACGTGCGGGATGCGCAGGTCGCACAGCATGATGGGCTGGAAGCCGCCGTTCATCACGGTGAACTTCAGGTCCGCCGTGCCCATGCCGCCCAGGCCGATGTGCCCCGTGCGGATGAGCTCGTTCGCGCCGAGGACCGACGACGGCAGGATGGACTTGTACACCGACGCGTCGGCGCGCTTCGACGCCGCGCCCACGGCCGCCGTCGCGCCCGCGACCGCCGCCGCCTTGTGGATGAAGTCCCGGCGGCTCAGGGGCTCGCGGCCCGCGCCGCCCTCCCGGGGCTCCGTGCTCTTGGAAATGGACATGGTTGCAACCTCCAGCAATGGGTTAAGGGACCGGTTCCCCGGGGCCGCGCCCCGGACTGCTCAACGCCGAAGTGTACCCCCGCACCCGCCCGCGATTCAAAAAGAAGAGGGTGCGGGCGCGGCGGCCGGCCGCTTCTCCGGCGGTCCGGGAAACAGGGGACCGTTTCCTTTTTCCGCCCCGCCGTGGCAAAATGACGGTTCACGCGCAACGGACAAGGAGACACGCTCATGGCGGTGACGGATCTTTCCGCGGGTTCCTGGACGCTGGAGGGCTGGCGGCCGAACGCCTGGCGGCCCGCGAAGCTGGGCGAGGCGGGCTTTGGCATCGCGCCGGACATCGCGCCGGTGCCGATGCGGGTGCCGGGCTCGGTGCAGCAGGCGCTGCTGGAAGCGGGCATCCTCCCCGACTGGCGCGTCGGCTTGAACTCGCGCCTCTGCGAGTGGGTGGAGCACCGCCACTGGGTGCTGGAAACAACGCCGCCGCCGGTGGCCGCGGGCCTCGACGCCGTCCTGGAGGCGGACTGCCTCGACTATTCCGGCTGGATCCTCGTGGACGGCAGGGAGGCCGCGCGCTTCGAGGGCGCCCTGCTCCCGCACCGCTTTGATCTGGGCGCGGCGCTGGCCGACGGCGCGCCGCACCGGCTGGCGATTGTCTTCGAGGAGCCGCCGCGCGAGCAGGGGCAGTTCGGGTACACCTCGCAGTCGCGCTTTTTCAAGCCGCGCTTCACCTACAGTTGGGACTGGTGCCCGCGCCTGGTGCCCGTGGGCGTGGGCGGCCCCCTGCGCCTGCTCACGGGGGGGTCGGCCCGCGTCTCCCTGCGGCGTGTCGCCGCGGACTATGACCACCACACGGGGCTCGGGACCGTGGAGGTCTCGCTGGACGGCGCGGAGGCCGCCGCGCGCGCGCGCCTGCGGCTGCTCGACGGTGAAACGGAGATCGCGGCCACGGAGACTGTCCCGCTGCGCCTGGAGGCGCTGAAGGCGGACCCGTGGCAGCCCAACCTCCACGGCACCCCGAAGACCTACACGGCGGAGATTACGGCCTGGGACGCCGCGGGCGACGAGTGCCTGCGCGAGACACGCACCGTGGGCTTCCGGCGCGTGGAGTGGAAACCCTGCGAGGGCGCGCCCGACGGCGCCGCGCCGTGGCTGTGCGTGGTGAACGGCGAGCCCGTCTTTCTCGGCGGCGCCAACTGGGTGCCCGCCCGCCTCGCCCATCTCGACGCGACGGCGGAGGACCACGAACTGCTCGTGGGCCGCTACCGCGACATGGGCTGCACGGTCCTGCGCGTGTGGGGCGGCGCGGGGCTCGGCGACCGCTCGTTCTACGAGGCCTGCGACCGCGCCGGCATCTTCGTGTGGCAGGAGTTCCCCCTGTCGTCGTCGGGCATCGAGAACACGCCGCCGTCGGACCCGGAGGCCGTCGCGCGGCTGGAGAAGATCGCCGTGTCCTACGCGCGGCGGCGGGCGAACCACCCGTCGCTCCTGCTGTGGTGCGGCGGCAACGAGCTCTACTACGGCCCCTCGCCGGACCACCCCGGCCCGCAGAAACCCGTGGACCTGGAGCACCCCTGCATCGCCATGCTCGCCCGCGTCGTCACGGAGGAGGACCCCGGCCGGCGCTTCCTGACCGGGTCGCCCAGCGGGCCGGTGGACTACGCCCTGCCGGAGAACTACGGCAGGGGCATCCACCACGACATCCACGGCCCCTGGGGCCAGGGCGGCGGGCCCGACCTGGAGAAGTGGCGCGCCTACTGGGCCGGCGACGACGCGCTGTTCCGCTCGGAGGTGGGCTACCCCGGCGCGATGGACGCGGCGCAGATCTGGCGCTACGCCGGGGACTGCGCCTTCTGGCCGCCCCGCGGCGAGTACTGGATGCACACGGCCGCGTGGTGGACCCTGTGGGGCGCGGCGGCGCAGGGGGAGACGGCGGGCCTGTCTCCCGAGGCCGCCTTCCTGAAGTACGTCGCCTTCACCCAGCGCCTCCAGGCCGAGGCCTACCGCATCGCCGCGGCCGCCTGCCGCGGCCGCTTCCCCCGCTGCGGCGGCTTCATCATCTGGATGGGCCACGACTGCTTCCCCTGCCCGTCCAACAACTCGGTCATTGACTGCGACGGCAACCTGAAGCCCGCCGCGGACGCCCTGCGCGCCGTCTTCCGCGGCGAAACGGGGGCCTGACCCCGGCGGTTAAAAGACCAGGCAGGCGGGACGCCTGCGCTACGGAAGAGGCCCGCCGCCCCGTAGCGCAGGTGTCCCGCCTGCCGGGTCTTTGCCCACCCGCCTCGTGTGCCGCGCCGCCGCGCGCGCGTGTATACTACCCGGGCCGGAAGACCGGCCTTGGAGGGTGATGCCATGTCCCGCCGCGTGCTGGGTACTGTTGTCTTGTTTCTGACCGCCGTCGCAATGGCCGCGCCGGGCGCGCGGGCGCAGGCTCCGGACCCCGACCCCCGGGTGGCCGCGCTGGCCGCCGAGGTCGCGGACAAGGGCTGGGTCGTCTACGGCGCGCGGAGCGAATCGGGGTCGTGGGACCTGTTTCTCGCGCGGCCGGACGGCGCCGACCGCCGCAACATCACGAACACCCCGGATGATGAGGAGGCCGCCCCGCGCTTCTCCCCCGACGGCAAACGGCTGCTCTACCGGCGGCTGGCGAAGGGCACGGCCATTGACCACGACCAGTGGGGCTTCCAGGGCGAGCTGATGCTGGCGGACGCCGACGGCGCGAACGCCGCGCCTTTCGGCGGCGAGGGCGAATACCCGTGGGCGTCGTGGTCGCCCGACGGCACGCAGCTCGCCTGCCTCACCAAGAAGGGCATCGAGATTGTCTCCATCGCGGACAAGGCGGTGGTCCGGAAGCTCCCGCGCAAGGGCATCTACCAGCAGCTCTTCTGGTCGCCCGACGGCAAATGGTTCTGCGGCACGGGCAACCACGGGGGGGAGTCGTGGACCGTGGTCCGCATGAACGCCGAGACGGGGGAGGTGAACCCCGCGCGGTCCTTCCAAAACTGCACCCCGGAGTGGTTTCCCGACAGCGCGCACATCCTCCTGTCGTCGCGGCCGGCGAACCAGCCCGGCGCGAACGGCTACGGCTACACGCAGCTCTGGGCCGTCTCGGGCGACGGCGCGGACCAGCGGCTCCTCTACGGCGAGGACGGCTTCCATGTGTACGGCGGCGCCGTGTCGCCGGACGGGAACTACCTCCTCTTCACGAACGGGAAACGGGACGGAAACAGCTCGGACAAGAACGGCGCGGCGCTCTGCGTCATGCGGATGGCGGACGCGCCGTCCATCGGCGGGCCCAGCCCCGACCTCCGCGCGCTGCATCCGGAGACCAAGGACGGCCCGGTCCTCCGGCTGGGCGAGGTGTGGGAGCCGCACTGGACCTATGCGGAGATTGTCCGGGACGGCGCAACGAAGACGGGAGAGTAGTCTTGCAGTACAAGGGACTGGTTCTGGGAGGCGCGGCGGCGGTTGCCGCGCTGTGCCTGCTGGCGGGCTGCGGCGGCAAGCCGTCCACCGGCGAGGACGCCTTCGTCACGACGAAGGGCACTGTGGAGGTGACGGCGGAGCTTGTGGAGATCCGGGGGGAGTTCGCCAACCGGGCGGACTATGACTACGCCTTCATCATGAAGTACAACGTGCTGAAGACGCACCGGGGCGCCGTGCCGCCGGGGCCGATCTATGTCGGCCACTACAACCCCGAGAAGCCGCGCGACCGCGTGAAGGACGCGCGCGTGGAGGATGTCGGCGGAACGCTCCAGGCGTTCAAGGCGGGCGACGTCCACCGCATGGCCCTAGAAGTCCCCATTGACGACATCTTCATGGGCGGCATCATCAACCGTTACTTCGGCGAGGAGACCGGCCCGGTCTACTGGGCCGTCTGGACCAATCCGGCGGCGCGGCCCTGACCCATGGTCTTCACCTCCCACATCTTCCTGTTCTACTTCCTCCCGGCAGTGCTGGCCGCGTATTACCTGCTGCCCCGGGGACGCAACTTCTTCCTGCTGCTGGCGAGCTATGTCTTCTACGGCTGGTGGAACCCGTGGTTCATCCTGCTGATGCTCTTCGCCACGGCGGTGAACTATGCGGGCGGGCTTGTCATCGCCGCGGAGGGCGCGTCCCAACGACGGCGCAAGGCCGCCCTGACCATTTCGGTGGCCGTGAGCCTGAGCACCCTCGGCTTCTTCAAGTACGCCATGTTCGTCGAAGGCAACGTCAACGCCCTGCTGTCCCTTTTCGGCGCGTCCGCGCTGCCCCTGCTCCAGATCACGCTGCCCGTGGGCATCTCGTTCTACATCTTCCAGAGCATGACCTACGCCATAGACGTGTACCGGGGCGACGCGCCGCCCGCGCGCAGCTTCTTCGACTTCGCGTGCTTCGTTGCCCTGTTCCCGCAGCTCGTGGCCGGCCCCATCGTCCGCTACGGCACCGTGGCGGAGCAGCTTGTCCGCCGCGACCACACGCTGGAGAAGTTCTCCAGCGGGGTGGCCCTGTTCGTCCTGGGTTTCGCCAAGAAGATACTCCTCGCCAACCTCGCCGGGGGCGTCGCCGACGAGGTGTTCGCCGCCGCCGCCCCCTGCGCCGCCGACGCGTGGTTCGGCGCGGCGGCCTACGCGTTCCAGATTTACTTCGACTTCTCCGCCTACTCCGACATGGCCGTCGGCCTCGGCCGCATGATCGGCTTCGAGTTCCCCCGCAACTTCGACGCCCCCTACCGCTCCGCCAGCATCACGGAGTTCTGGCGGCGCTGGCACATCTCCCTCTCGACCTTCCTGCGCGACTACCTCTACGTGCCCCTCGGCGGCAACCGGCGCGGCGCGCGGCGCACCTACATCAACCTCGCCATCGTGATGCTCCTCGGCGGCCTGTGGCACGGCGCGAACTGGACCTTTGTCTGCTGGGGCGCGTACCACGGCGCGTGGCTCGCCTTCGAGCGCTGGCGCGGGAAGGAGAGCGTCTACGCCCGCCTGCCCCACGCCGTCCAGGTGGCGATCACCTTCGTGCTCGTGCTGTTCTCCTGGATACTGTTCCGGTCGGAGACCCTGTCGGGGGCGGCGGACTACTTCGCCGCCCTGTTCGGCCTCGCCGAAACCACCCCCGCCTCCGCGCTCCTCGGCGGGATGCTGTACACGCCCGGCAACATCGCGCTCCTGGGCGTCTGCGCCTTCCTCGCGCTCCAGCGGCGGCAGGCCTTCGACCTCGCGGAAAAGGTCACCTGGGCGCGCGCCCTGGTCCTCGTCCCGCTGTTCATCCTGTCCGTCATGGTGATGTTCGAGCAGTCGTTCAACCCGTTCCTGTATTTCCAGTTCTGACGAAGATCACGCTGGCCGTGGCTCCTTGCGCGGCACAGCGGACAGGGCCGGCGAGACGCCGGCGCTACGTAGCGCCGCCGTCCCGGCGGCCTTGGGTGTCGTAACCCGACGCAATGGCGTTCATAGGAGGATCCGACCGGTGAAGAATCAGGCACACCGCTTTCTCGCCGCCGTCTTCCTGACCCTGATCTTCGGCGTCGGGGTTGTGCAGGCCGCGCTGGACCTGCGCGGCGGCGGGCGGCCGCGCGCCTTCGACCTGTTCATGCAGCCCCCCACGGAGCAGGCCCTGCGCGCCTATGAGAAGGGGCTGGAGGACGGCTCGTGGTTTGAACAGCAGGCCCGGCCCCTCATGACCGCCGCGCTCTTCTTCGCCCTGGGCGACGCGGGGGACAACGCGGTCCTCGGCCGCGGCGGCTGGTTCTTCTACCGCCCCGGCGTCCAGTACCTGACGCGGCCCCTGCCGCGCTTTGACCGCACCGGCGATCCCGTGGACGCCATCACGGCCTTCCGCGACCGCCTCGCCGAACGCGGCATCCGCCTGCTGGTCGTGCCCGCGCCCAACAAGGAGACGGTCTATCCCGAACGGCTCACGCGCCGCGCGGAGGGTTTGTCCGGCGCGGTGAACGTCAACACCCGGGAGATTCTGGCGCGGCTGGCGCGCGCGGGCGTGGAGACCGTGGACCTCGCAGCGCTCTACGCCGACGCGCGGCGGACCCAGGGCGACGACCCGCCCTGGTATCTCCCCCAGGACACCCACTGGTCGCCCCGGGGCGTGGCCCTCGCCGCGCAGGGCGTCGCGGACCGCCTGACCGCCCTCGGCTGGACCGCGCCCGGCGGCGTGGAATATGCCGTGGAGCCCGCGCCCACCCCGCGCGCGGGCGATGTGCCCCGCATGATGCGCGCGCCGCTGGTCGAGGCGGCCTGCCCGGCGGAGCCGGTGCCCTGCGAGCGCGTCATGCGCCGCGACACCGGCGAACCCTACGCCGACGACCCCGCGTCCGAGGTTCTTGTCCTCGGCGACAGCTTCCTGCGCATCTACCAGCGCGACGACCCCGGCGCGGCCGGCTTCACCGCCCACCTCGCCCGCGCCCTCGGCCGCCCCCTGGCCTCCGTCATCAACGACGGCGGCGCGTCCACCCTCGTCCGCCAGGAGCTCAGCCGCAAACCAGAACTCCTCCGCAACACCAAGGTCGTCGTCTGGGAATTCACCGAGCGCGACATCCGCTACGGCATGGAAGGCTGGCAGGACGTCCCCCTCCCGCCCGCAGGCTGACCACAGCGGAAGAGGGCGGGGGGATGAACCCGCCCGCCTTCCTCAAGATGTAGGAGCCGTCATGAGAAGCGTCTTGGAGATTCTGGAGCGTCTTCACGTCCTGTTGGCCGTTAGGTACTGTTACGACATCTCCCTCTGCGAGGATGCCACAGAGCGGACACGGGAAAGGGCCCGTCTCCTCTCCTGGGTAAAGGGCAGGGGACTGCTCGCCGCAATGGACGCCGAAGAACTGGAGATCCTGAACGAGAATCCAGAAAGCCTGACCGGTGACCTGGCCATCAATGCCTCCTGGGCAATAGAGGGTGCCTATCTGTGCGCGTGGACACTGACACTGCATCGCGCGCTGGAATATGACGAGTCCATCGAGGATATCTGCGAACTCGCCGCAGCCTCGGGTTTTCTGGAGGAGACGGCCGCCAAGACCGTGCTTCGCGACGAGGAAGAACTGCTGGAGTGTCAACGGCTGCTCAGGACCTGCCTGTGGCGGTTTCGGGACTACGCTTCGGGACACAAGCACCGCGACCTTATGGATATCGCCGGACGCATGCGGACGGTAGAGCTTTCCGTGAAAGGACTGCGTCTCATCAACAACGACCTTTCTGTGTGCGGTGAGAGCATTTCGCTCCTGCCGGAACAGGAGTATGACGCCACCCAAAGCAGCATCCAGGAGCGTTTTCGCGCCATCAACTGGATCCTCGCCGAAGACGGCGAGCGCTATGACGAAGCGGATGTTGACACCTGAAGGGCATGCACAGCGGAAAGCGACCAATGCTAGGCAAGGGCTGGCGGGATGTCCCCCTGCCGCCCGCATTGTGACACCGTCCAGACACCTCCCCGCCTGAATCCGTCAGACAAGGCTCCTGTAGAAATCCCGAATGGACGCGTCCAGGGGTTGGCTGGGCGTCCACCCCAGGGTCTGGCGGGCTTTCTCGATGCAGACCTCCCAGACGACCTCGTCGTCGGGATCGGGCATCCCGCTAAACAGGATTTCGGAACGGCTGTCGAGAACGGCGCAACAGCGTTCGGCGAGTTCCCGGTTGGACACGGGGACGCCGGACGCGATATTGAACAGGCCCCCGGCGCGGGCGGACAGGGCCCGGACCACGGCTTCGGCGATGTCGCGGACGTCCACGTAGTCCTGGCGGCGGGTGCCCCGTCCGTTGAGGGTCAGCGGGGCGCCCTGGGCGGCGGCGCAGACGAAGCGGGGAAAGAGGGTGTCGCGCCGGAGCCCCGGCCCCACGGGGGAGGTGATCCGGAAGACGGTGCCCGTCAGGCCGGAGTCCGCATCGAGGACCGCCGCCTCGCCGTCGTATTTGGACTGGGCATAGGCGGTGTCGGGGGCCACCGGGTGGGCCTCCGTGATGGGCCGCTCCAGGGGCCGGCGGAGCAGGCTCATGCTGGAGAGGAAGAGCATCTGCCTGACGCCGCACTCCCGCGCCAGGGCCACCAACCCGCGCGTGGCGGCGGTGTTCACGGCGGCGATTTCGTCGTCCGGCGCGGGGGGCAGGGCCGCCGCGCAGTGGACCACGGCGTCACATTCCGCAAGAACGGGCCGCAGCGTGTCCCCAATCGGCCCGCGCAGATCGGCGCGCACCGGCTGAACGTCGGGGGGAAATCCGGCCAATGGGGAGCGGGACGCGGCGAGGACCGCCATCCCGGCGGCGTGCAGGGCAAGGACCACGGCCCCGCCGACATGGCCGGACGCGCCCGTGACGAGCACCCTCACCGGGCGGGCCCGAAGGGTTCGGTGAACGCGCCGGGGCCGTCGTATCCGGCGGTGGTGCCGCGGCCGCGCACATAATCCAACGCCGCCGGGGGCACGTACAGTTCGTTCCAGTAGCGCAGGGCGACGCCCTCCGTCACGCGCGGCAGGGTCACGTCCTCGCCGAGCAGGTAATGGCGCAGGAAGGCGTCGGCCTCGTTGAAGCCGAAGGCGGCGCGCAGCGGCGTGGTGCCGGAGAAACGCGCGTTGATCTCGAAGCAGACCGGGCCCCGCTCCGTGAGGCGCAGCTGGATGTTGCAGGGGCCGACGGGCCGGAGGGCGGCGGTGATCGCCTCGGCGGCGCGGCGCACCGCCGGATGGTTGTCCACCCACGCGCGGTAGGTGGTGCCCGCCAGCAGCTCGCGCCGCATCACAATGGTCCCCGCAAGGGCGCCGTCCCGCTTGCAGAAGCAGCCGACGGTGTACTCCGCGTCGTCGGGGCGCAGGTACTCCTGGAGCAGGTAGCCCGGCTTGCGGCAGGCGTAGGCGAGGTCGTCGGCGTCATGCACCAGGAACAGCCCGCGCGCGCCGCCGCCCCGGCGCGGCTTGGCCACCAGGGGCCAGCCCGCCGTCCCGGCGAGCCGCCGGGCCGCCTCCGCGTCCTCCGAGGGCGCGTGGCGGGGCGCGTCGAACCCGTGCTCCGCCAGCCAGCGGCAGGTGAGCAGCTTGTCCTCGCCGGTCTCGTGGACCTCCGGCGTGTTCACGGGGCACAGGGCACCGGTCGCCGCCTCCACTTCGGCCCGGTGCGCCACGAGGAAATCAATGATGGGCTCGCAGCCGGACATGAGGACGCGCACCCCCGCGGCGCGGCAGACCCGCGCGAGTTCGGGGAGGAAGGCGGGGTCGGAGGCCCAGGGAACCACATGCCCCTCGTCCACGGCGTAGAGGCCGGCCTGGTCGGCGCTGACGTCCGTGCCCAGCACGCGCAGGGGAAGCGCCGACCGGCGCAGGGCCTTGAGGATGCCCTGGCTCACATTGCCGCCGACGGCCAGCACGGCCACGGGAATCCGGTCCGTGCCTGCGCTCATTCCTCCTCTCCGCGGATGATGAAGTAGGGCTTCTTCTGCGTCTCGGCGTAGATGCGGCCGACATACTCGCAGAGGGTGCCCAGGGAGAGGAGCTGGACGCCGCACAGCAGGAAGAACAGCGCGATGACGCTCTCGGTGCCGAACTGGTTCCCGTAGACGACGCGGAAATACAGCACGCGCACAAACATGAAGAAACCGCCCAGGGCCAGGAGGATGCCGAGCAGGCCGATCATGCGCAGGGGGCGCACGGAGATGTTGGTGATGAGGTCCACCGCCGTCCGCACGAGGTCCGCCAGCTCGTACTTGCTGCGGCCCGCCTTGCGCTCCGCGTGGCGCACGGGGATCTCGGCGATGTTCGTGGTGACCGCTGTCATGTCCACGGGCAGGTAGCGGCACCGGTGGTCGAAGGTGAGCATGTGCTCCACCACCTCGCGGCGGAAGCCCTTGAGCGGGCAGCCGTAGTCCGTGAGGGGCACGCCCGTCTCGTAGGCGATGTACCGGTTCAGCGCCTGGGAAAACAGGCGGCGGAAGAAGGGGTCCTGCCGCCCGGTGCGGCGGCCGCTGACGCAGTCCGCGCCCGCCTCCAACTGTTCCACCAGCAGGGGGATGTCCTCCGGGTACACCTGGAGGTCCGCGTCGAGCATGACCAGAAAGCGGCCCCGGGCGAGGGAAAAGCCCGCATAGAGGGCGGGGCTCTGGCCGAAATTGCGCATGAGCGACGCCACGCGGACGCGCGGGTCGCCGCGGCGCAGCTCCCGCAGCAGCGCCAGACTCCCGTCCCGGCTGCCGTCGTTCACAAACACCAGCTCATACGGGCGGCCCAGCCCCCCCATCACCGCCGTCAGGCGCTCATGAAGCTCCCGCAGCGAGGGCTCCTCGTTGTAGACCGGGACGACCACGGAAATCTCGGGAACCGGCGTGTCCATACCTTCTCCTGCGCGTTGCGCCACAGTATAAGCCAGCCGCCGCGGGGGTGCAACAGCCGGGTCGGCGGTGACCGCCGGATTCGGCGTGTGGTATCATTGGAGCCTGACGCGCCGCGCCGCGCGCGCGGCCGCCTTCCGGAGACCTCCCCCCCATGAGCCACACCCTGCCCCCCCTTGCCGACGAACCCCGCTGGACCGGGGTCCGCGAGGTCATGGGCATGTCCGGACCGATCATTCTGGGGTCGCTGTCGTACACCGTCATGGGCTTCGCCGACCGCGTCATGGTGGGGCGGCTGGGCGAGAATGCCCTGGCCGCCGTGCTCTCGGCGGACATCGCGTCGTTCTCCCTGAGCACGCTGTTCATGGGCGTCACCGCCGTGGTCAGCACCTTCGCCGCCCAGTGCTACGGCCGCGGCGACCCGCGCCAGTGCTCGCTCTACTGCTGGCAGGGGCTCTATGTCTCGCTGCTGGGCGTGCTTTTCGGCGCCGTGCTCTACCCGTTGTCCGGGCCGCTCTTCGGGCTCATGAAGCACACCCCCGAGGTGACGGCGCTGGAACTCTCCTATTTCCGCATTCGCCTGCTGGGGTACTATTTCGTCGCCGCCATGTCGGGGTTTTCGGGCTTCTTCCAGGGGGTGAACCGCCCGGGCATCCCCACCTGGGCCGCCATCGCCGGAAACGGGGTCAATCTGGGCCTGAACTATCTGTTGATTTACGGGAATTTCGGGTTTCCGCGCATGGGCATTTCGGGGGCGGCCCTCGCCACGGTCATCGGCATGGCCGTGCAGACCCTCATCCTCTTCGGCGTCTTTGTGTCGCCGCGCATGGACCGCCTCTATGCCACCCGCGCCAGCTGGCGGCCCGACATCGTCCGCATGCGCGAGCTCATTGGCATCGGCATTCCCTCCGCCCTCAGCATGTTCCTCGACGTGGCCAACGCCTGGATCTTTGTCTCCTTCATCATCGGCCGCTTCGGCCCCGTGCAGATGGCCGCCAACACCGTCGCCCTCAGTTTCAACCATATCTGCTTCATGCCCGTCATCGGCCTGAACCAGGGCATCGCCGCCATCGTCGGCCAGTGGATCGGCCGCGGCGACCCCGCCCGCGCCAAGGCCCGCACCTACACCGCCCTCCGCCTCGCCATGGGCTACATGGTGGTCATGGGCTGCGTCTTCGCCGTCTTCGGCGGCTTCCTCATCCGCAGGGTCTTTGACCCCGAAAGCGCCGAAATCGTCCGGCTCGGCCACCGCCTCCTCATCCTCGCCGCCCTCTTCCAGGCCTTCGACGCCGTCAACATCACCTGCATGGGCGCCCTGCGCGGCGCCGGGGACACCCGCTGGATCATGTGGATGACCATCTTCATGTCCTATGGCTTCAGCCTGCCCCTCTCCGTCTTCTTCGCCTTCGGCCTCGGCCTCGAGACCTACGGCGCCTGGATCGGCGCCACCATCTTCATCATGACCCTCAGCGGCGTCCTCTTCCTCCGCTTCCACGGCGAGAAATGGCGCAACATCCAGATTTTCACCGCCCCAAGCGCCTGAGCGCCCCTCCCAGACGGGCGTGAAGACAAGGCAGGCGGGACGCCTGCGCTACGGGCCGTCGCCCCTCTTCCGTAGCGCAGGCGTCCCGCCTGCCTTGTCTTATGCTTTCAGCGTTTTCCGGCGCTCAGCGCGGACAGGGCGTCGAGGTAGTGGGTGTTGTGGGGGAGCCAGCATTCGTTGGAGGCGAAGTTGGGGACGTCGGCACCGCTGAGGTCCACGTAGGGGCGGTCATCGCCGACGGTGCGCCAGGTGACGCCGTTGACGACGCTGCCGGGCACGGCGCCCCGGGGCACGCCGGAGAAAACGTAGCGGTGGTGGTAGGTCGGGAGGAAGGCGCTGCCGACGCCCTCCATGAGGCTGAGGTTGAAGGGGTTCACGCCGAGGACCCAGTTGAACTGGTCGTGCGCGAGTTTCCGCCAGACGGGGTTTTCCTGATAGCGCAGGGCGCGCGCGGCGAGGGCGGCGGCCTCGAGGAGCTGCGAGTTGGTGCCGACGCGCCAGCCGCCCTTGTCGGCGGGGGTGTTGAAGTAGTTGGGCTTTTCGGGGTCGCCGAAGGCGACGACGCCGAAGGGGTTCCGCGCGCGGGCAACCAGGCTGTCGGCCTTCGCCGCGAGGGCCGCCGCCAGCACGGCGGTGTGGTCCTCGCCGAGGGCGCGGTCGCAGCGCTCCAGCGTGTCGGCCATCAGGGAGTTCACATCGCCGAGGGGGCCGGGGGCGAGTTCCCGCGCGAGGGCGCGGGCGGTTTCCGCGTGGCGCGGGTCGCCGGTGGCGGTGAAGAGGTCGGCGGCGGTGGACAATTGCAGCCAGCCGCGGCGGCCCTCCGCCAGCGAGCGGTCGAGGCTGCGGACGGCGGCCTCGGCGAGGGGCTCCCCGCCGCCGTGGCCGGTCTCTTTGGCGAGGGCGGCCATGCGCGCGAGGGCGGCGTGGTGCTCGTCCACGGCGGCGCCGGCGTGGCCGGCGGCGGGGCGCTCGTCGCCCGTGCAGGGCAGGTTGTCGGTCTCCAGTTCCGGCGGGCCCCAGTAGCCGTAGCCGGTGGTGATGGACCCGAAGGCGGAGCCGTCGGGCGCGACCATGCGCCGCACGTGGTCGGCCCCCCAGAGCAGCTCCTCCCAGAAGCCGTCCTCGTCCGCCGGACGCAGGGCGTCGAAGGCGGCGGCGCGCAGGCCGTAGGCCCGCGCCAGCCCGTAGACATAGGGCGCGTTGTGGTACTTGTTGTAGTCCCCCGCGTCGTGCCAGCCCCCCGCGAGGGAGGGGCACGCGCCGTCCGGGGTCGAGGCGTCGTCGAGGTGGCACGCGCCGTGGAACCCGGGGATTTCCATGCCGCAGCGCTGGTACCAGAAGAAGCGGTAGGCCGGGCGGGCCGTGGCCTGCCAGAGACGCTCCGGGCCGATCTCGAACGGGTGGGACTCGGCGGTCACGCCGTCGAGGGTCACGCGGACGCGGTAAACCCCCGGCGCGTCCACGGACGAGAAGTCGCCGCGCTGGTAGAAGAAGCCCCAGTCGTGGCCGTAGAAGCCGGTGATCCGCTCCGGGGCGGGCAGGTCGCCCTCGAACACCGCCGCGCCGTTGGCGTCCACGACGACGAAGCGCGCCTTCTTTGCGGCGAAGCCCGCCTGCACGACGAAGGCCTTGGGCGCGCCCGTGTCGTAGCCCGCCTGGTTCACGAGCGCCTCCGCCTTCGCGGGGGCGGCGACCGTGCCGGTCAGCTCGGCGTCGTCCCACAGCGCCTGCGCGTGCGCGCCCGCGCGCAGGCGCAGGGCGGCGTGGGTGGCCGTCGCGGGGCGCGGGGCCGCCTCCAGCGCGAGGGTGCGCCATCCGAAGAGGTCCGGGTCGCCGGACGCGAGGGGCGTCTCGGCGAGCGCGCCCGCCGCGCCCGTCCACACCAGCGCCGCCGTCGCGCTCTCGGGGCCGCGCATCCGCACGCGGGCCGTCACGGCGCGGATCTCCGGCCCGACGGGGACATGCTCGGACAGCGCGGCGGCACCCACGGGAAGCAGGAGGCTCTTGCCGTTCTTGCCGCCACCGCGCGGGTCGTTCACCACGGCGAAGGCCTCCGCGCCGGTGCCCTCCTGGCGCCAGCCGCGGGGGCGCGCCAGCACCTGGTCCACCAGCGGGTTGGCGGGGTCGAACTGCGCCAGCCCGTCGCGGATTTTGCCGTGCTCAAACCCGCCGAAGGAAAACAGCGGGCGCTCCTCCGTGACCAGGGGAACCGTGGACGCGGCGAGGACGCCCGTCTGCGCGGCGTCGCCCCGGCGCGACGGCCAGGGCATCGCGCCGGGCAGGAAACGCCCCCCGGCGGTGATGCAGCGCAGGATGCGGTCGGACCCGCCGAAGAGGAGGTCCGTGAGCCCGTCGCCGTTCACGTCGGCCAGCGTGGGCGGGCCGATGAGGCGCAGGGTGGCGGTCCACCGCCAGCGCTCGCGGCCGCGCGCGTCGAGGCAGTAGAGGGCGTGGTCGCCCGACGCCGCCAGCACCTCCGGCAGCCCGTCGCCGTCCACATCCCCGGCGGACACGGCGATGTGCGTCGCCTGCTCAGTCTGGAAGACCCAGCGCAGCGCGCCGTCCGCGCCGACGGCGTGGACGTGGCCCCCGAGCCCCGGCGCGAGGATTTCCGGCGCGCCGTCGCCGTCGAGGTCGGCGACCGCCGTGCCCGCGCCGCTGTAGGTGTCGGGGCCGGAGAGCAGCGGCGCGCGCCAGACCACCGCGCCGTCGGCCGCGTTCAGGCACCACAGGTAGTCGTCGTCCACGGAGGACACGGCCACGCGCCAATCCTTGCCGCTCTGGAAGAGGCAGGGCGCGCCGGTGAAGTCGTCGCCCGTGGTCTGCTCCCAGCGGGGGGCGCCGTCGGGGCCGAGGCAGAACACGCCCCAGGCCGTCGCGCCGAAAACCTCCGCCCTGCCGTCGAGGTCGGTGTCGGCGGCGGCCAGCAGCCCGCGCGCATTGCCGTTCCAGCGCCACAGCGGCGCGCCGTCGGCGGAGAAGGCGGCCACGCCGCGGTCCGCCGTGCCGGCGACCAGCTCCTGCGGCGGCGCGCCGTCGAGCTCCGCCCACACGCAGCCGCCCCACTCCACGGCGCCCGCGTCGGCGCGCCAGCGCTCGGCGCCTGTGGCGGCGTCGAGGCAGACCAGCGAACCGTCGCCGTTGCCGACGGCCAGGGGGCGCGCGCCGTCGGGGAGGGCCGCGCCCAGGGCGGCGGCGGAGGCCAGCCGCTTTTTCCAGCCGCCCGCGAAGGCCCACAGTTCTTTGCCGTCCGCGCCGACGCAGCGCAGGGTCTTCGCCTCGCTGTCGGACACGACGGTTTCGAGGCCCGGCGCGGGGTGCAGGTCCGCCGTGAGGGGCGGGGCGTAGAGGGTGGACTCGGCGGCGAACTCCCACAGGAGGCGCGGCGCGGCGGCGGCGGCGGCGGAGAGCAGCAGCGCCCCCGCCATCAGGACGGAACGGTGTTTCATGCGGTCGCTCCCGCCGCCGGGGGGCGGCCTATTTCTTCGCCTCGTCGGGCATGACGGTGCGGATGGCCTTCACGAGGGAGAGCGTGGAGACAAACCGCGCCGAGTTGGACAGGGAGAAGCCGTTGGTCGCCTCGGTGGGGGCCTCAGCCTCCGCCTTCGGCAGCCAGGGCCGGTCATCGTCCGGCGTGCGCGCGGCGAAGCCGTTCAGGAACAGGCCCGCGCAGTCCCCCCGCGTCTTCCCCGACGGCGGCAGCACCAGCGGCGCGGGGGCGTCGCCGATGCCCTCCAGGAGGCACAGCCCCTCGGGGTTCACGCCGAAAAGCCAGCCGAGCTGGTCGTAGATGAACTCCTGGTACTCCGGCTTGGGCACGAGCCGGTAGACCCGCGCCATGGCTTGCGCCGCCAGCAGCACCCGCGCCGTGCTGCCCGCGCCGTCGCGCGGGAAGAAGGCGGCCTCGCCGTCCTCCACCGTGGCGTAGAGGCCGAAGGGGTTGTCCGCCCGGCGCAGCAGCGCGTCGCCCAGCTTCTCCAGTTCCTGCGACAGCGCAAACATCGCCTGGGGGTGCGCCGCGGACTCATGCCACATCAGCGCGGTCTGCGCCTCCGGCGCGGGGCCGGGAAACCACCGGTCCGCCAGCACCGGCCAGCGCGGATCGCCCGTGGCGCGGCCCAGCGCCACGGCCGCCGTGAACGCCCGCGCGCCCGGCGCGGCCGCCGCCTCCAGCCGCGCCGCCAGCGCCGCGAGATCC